>BDTL01000200.1 GCA_002898115.1 bacterium BMS3Bbin02
TTCACGAACTCGGTGCGATCAGATGACGACAGGCTGTCATGTTCGCCCAGCAGATCAGCGAACCCGAGTATCGCCGTCAGTGGCGTACGCAGCTCGTGGCTGACGGCCGCCATGAACGCCATCCGTGCGTCAAGCGCCTTGCGCATCTCCTGCTCGTGTCTGACTCGGGCGATGCATACCGCCGCCTGTGATGCCAGCATCGACAGGTGGGCCATCGCAGCCGGTGTAACCGCAACGTCGCGACCGCCACCAACGACGCCGCCGATGAGGACGCCGTCGCTCATGAAAGGCACTACAAGCAGCCGATCGTACTCGCCCCACTGGAAGTCCTCAGGGGTGGCCGTGGTTCCAACGGTGAGACCTTCGAACTTTGCCAACGTAGCAAACACATCGTCGGTCGAGACAATCTGTGCCGACTCGCTGCCGGGTTGGCGCCAGACGGCCGCCACCGGAGAGTCGCCGGATACCGAAACAACGCACTGCACAATGTTGAGGCCGAAACCTTGGCCTGCGAGCCGCGCTGAGTATTCCGCGATGAGAACCGGGTTGTTGAGACCGGCCATCGTCACGACTGCGTGGCCATCGGAGAACTGGCGAGGGTCACTCTCGAGGCGCGACGTCATTCGGCGCACGACTATCTCCGAAAAGTCCTCGAACGCTGTGAGCTGAATGTCGTCAACAGGGCGGACGAACTCAAAGTTCATAACAAAATCGTCTACCGGTACGACGACCTCGACCTCTATGCCCTCGACGTCAACAATCAGATCCTCATCGGATTCCACGTCGACGACAAGCTGGGTCGATCCCGTCCGCAGCGCACGACCGACAACACCTTCGCCGAGGGGGATGCCGTCAAGTGTCTCTGGATATCCGGACTGCGCCACGAGCCAGAGCCGGTCGATCGCCTGGTAGTACACAGATAAATACAGGTCTGCCCCGACAATCTCAGAAAGCGACCTGAAGGCAGCGTGCGCAGCATCGACCCCGTCACGGGTGACAGCTGATTGGGCTGCAAAATCGAGAGCCGACGCGAGATCGCGACCGGACAACGTTTCCATACGATTATGTCGGCAGCGGCGCTGAGATTCTTAACGACCGAACAACGGGATTCAATCCGTCTGGGATCAATCTGTCGGTAGAATGGTTTGATGATCCACGTAACCGAGATTATTGACATAGACGATGCCGTGGTGGCCGCCTTCGACCGCCTCGTTCCACAACTCTCTCAAAGCAGTCCTCCACCCGATGCCGATGCCCTGGCCGACATTGCAGGGAATCCGAACAGCCTGCTCCTCGCTGCCAAGGACACCGAGACCGGGGCGATTGTCGGCACGCTCACACTGGCGTTCTATCGCATCCCCACCGGGCTCCAGGCTCGCATCGAGGATGTGATCGTCGATGCCGACGCACGGGGGCACGGGGTTGGGGCCCTGCTCACCGAGGTCGCGATCGACAAGGCACGCAGCGCCGGCGCCAAGACGGTCGGTCTCACGTCTCGACCGTCACGCGAGGCGGCGAATCGCTTGTACACACGCCTCGGTTTCGAACATCGCCAGACCAACGTCTACCGGTACAAGCTCGAGTAGCCGTCAATTCCCGCTCGCCGGCCCGCGATACTGGCTGGATGGCGAGTGCGGAAACATACCTTGAGACACCAGATCGTCCGGTCCGGATTTCTTCACCGGACAAGGTGATGTTCCCCCTGCAGGGCTGGACCAAGCTCGACCTCGCACGACACTTCGTGTTGTGTGGCGAAGGCGCGCTGCGCGGTGTGTACAACAGGCCGACCATGTTGAAACGCTGGAACCGTGGCGTCGGTGATAAGCCACTCTTTGTGAAACGGCCGAAGGGGGCACGGACGTTGGTCGATGTTGACTTCCCATCGTCGTCGCCGGGGAAGATGTTTGTCCCACTCGACATTGCCGACGTCGTCTGGATGGCACAGCAAAACTGCGTGGATCTGAACCCGTGGGCGACTCGTGCTGATGATCTGACCCACGCCGACGAACTCCGACTCGACCTCGACCCGACCGAGGGGTTCACGTTTGCCCATGTCAAGGAGATCGCCGCCGAGACCAAGACCTTGCTTGATGAATTGGGGCTGGTGTCATGGCCGAAGACTTCGGGCAATCGTGGCATCCATGTCTATGTGCGCCTCACACCATTGTGGGACCCGTACGAGGTTCGTCGAGCGACGTTGGCGATCGGGCGCGAGTTGGAGCGCCGCACCGAGTTGGCGACCACCGCATGGTGGAAAGAGGAGCGGTCGGGGGTTTTCATCGACTACAACCAGAATGCCTGGGGTAAAACTGTTGCGTCGGCGTACAGTGTGCGACAAACTGGCTGGGTGTCGACGCCCTTCTTGTGGGACGAACTTTCGACCATCGAACCAGCGGGGTTCCCGATGGATCGGTTCGCGGAGCGATGGTCCGACGTCGGCGACCTCACCGATGGCATCGACGAGGCGCCGGGCGACCTCACCCCCGTCCTGGCCATGGTGGAAGCCGACGAAACAAACGGACTCGGCGATGCCCCCTGGCCACCGCACTACCCGAAGATGCCCGGTGAACCCCCCAGAGTCGCCCCGTCAAAGAAGCGAAGAGAAAACCGGGGTGAGTAGTGGTCATCGGTCACACCAGAGATGAGGCGATTCCTACTGCTTCCATCAGGGTGGACACTACGGGGACGCCTACCTTCTCCAATTCGCGGCGGTGATGAGAGCCACCGTCGTAAAGGATGATCGGGACACCGACCGACCGGGCGGCGGCAGCATCATCGAACGTGTCGCCCACCGCCACGACATCCGCGGCGACAACACCGTGGTCCGCGACGAGACGCTCAACGTGGGCGCGCATCTGGTCGGCCTTGAGCGCTCCGGTATCGTCACGGTTCCCATCAATCCTCTTCATGACATCGTGCATTCCAAAGCCCGCGGTAAACGGCACCAGCTCGGAGTGCCACCACATCGACAGGATTGATTGGGTGCCTGCCTGGTCCGACAGCAGACGAATCGCGGCGTCGGCGTCCACCGCCAAATTTGCCCCGTGCAACAGGGAGCGGTATGTCTCATGGAAGATGTTATCGATGTTCGCCCACTCGTCTTGAGTAATGGCTCGACCCATCAGGTTTTCATAGAACACCGACACCGGCCGGGTGTAGTGATCGCGGTAGTCCTCTTCGGTAATGGAATCACGTCCAAACGGCGCAACACACGCCGAGACGGACTCGACGATGATGTGGAGGTCGTCGAAGAGGGTGCCGTTCCAGTCCCAAATGATGTGCGCCATAGGCCCAGAACCCTACCCGACGCGGCTAGTCACGCGGACGCGAAGACGGTCGC
>BDTL01000201.1 GCA_002898115.1 bacterium BMS3Bbin02
TTCAATGGTGGGTCCCCACGCTCATGACAAGCCATCGGCTTCGGCAACCCTAAGCCTAAGCGTTATGTCCCACAATCTGCCACGCCGTCGACCTGTCCGGTGAACGCACTCAGCGTTGACCCCAAGACCTCAGACAGAGATCGACGTGTTCACGATCTCCGAGAGGACCTCCCGTGTCGGGGTCGCTTCAAGACCGAACACCTCGGTGGCGTCGGATGAGTCGATGACGAACGGTTTCTCTAGCTGGTACAGAATATCGCCCACCTCACGAATAGTCTTGGAGAACACCCCCGCGATCCAGAGCTCGAACCCCGAATAGGCCCGCACCTTCACAGGGTCGACCCCGGCGATCTCGCACAACTGGTGAATCAACGCACGCTGGGAAAGCGCAGGAGCGGTTGGTACATGCCATGGCCGCCCCCAGGCGGCTTCATCGGTGCCGAGACGGGCGAGCAGCGTCGTGACATCATCCATCGCGGTCCAGCTATGAGGAACATCCGTGTCGCCCACCACTGTCACCGTCTTGCCGGCAAGAGCTCGATCCACCATCCGCGACCCCATGTGCGCCGACTCCCCGACACCGGGACCGAAGAAATCGGATGCCCGCGCCTCTGTCGCACGAATCCGACCGGCGTTGTGGGCAGCAAGGGCGTCTTGCCACATCCGGGCTCGGACCCGGCCCTTGGGATACGTCGCAGCCTGCGGGTGTCCCTCCGTCATCGGTTCATTCACCGGCCCGTACCCGTACAGGTTGCTCATGGTTACCAGAACGGCGCCGTGGCGTTCAGCAACACCGAGCAGAGCCTTGGCGAGCGGCGGCCAGTCGGCGTCCCACGCATAGTACGGAGGGTTCGCACAGTTGTAGATGGCGTCGATGTTCGTAGCGACGCCGGCGAGAGCGGTTGCATCGTTGGCATCGACGCTGCGAGCCTCGATACCGGGATGATCGACTTCGGTTCCCGAACGGGTCGCAACAATGACCGCGTGACCCAGATCGGCAAGCTTACGTGCGGTGCCGGCACCGGTCGGCCCGGCTCCGACGACGAGATGAGTTCCCATGAGATTCCTTCGGTAGGTGCTCTTTCTGCGAGAGCAGTGCTCACAGTATGGTTCATTGCTCTCGGGTTTGCAAGAGCACTGCTCTCGTTTCTTGCCACCGCTCTCGAAATCGGCAACAATGTGGGCATGGTCGAAAACGCTCCAACTACCGCCCGTGCCCGGGTGCGCGCCGAAATGACCGGGGAAATCCTCACCGCAGCTCGACGCCAACTCACCGAGGTCGGAGCTGCGGCGCTCTCCATGCGTGCGATCACCAGAGAGCTCGGGATGGCGTCATCCGCGATCTACCGGTACTTTCCGAGTCGGGAGGCCCTCATCACACAGTTGATCATCGATGCGTACAACTCCCTCGGAGAGGCTGCCGAACGCGCTGAGCAAGCGGTCGACCGAGAGAATCTAAGACTTCGATTCAAGACTGTCGGCCACGCCGTACGTGGCTGGGCTCTTCGCAACCCACACGAATACATGTTGATATATGGCACGCCGATTCCCGGCTACGAAGCCCCAGAAGCCACCATCATCCCTG
Organism: bacterium BMS3Bbin02; assembly: GCA_002898115.1. Lineage (GTDB taxonomy): Bacteria > Actinomycetota > Acidimicrobiia > Spongiisociales > UBA5794 > BMS3BBIN02. The sequence goes on from BDTL01000201.1 coordinate 1,586, forward strand.
CGACCAGGGTGAGCACGCTGCTATTGACCGTTGGAATCGAGGCCGCCATCGATCCCGCTCAGACACGTTCCGGATCCATCCCTATGCCGGACAGTGTTCGCGCAGATCTTGAAGAAACCAGCGCCCGGCTCGGAATCGGCCTACCGGCACCAACCTTGATGCTCGGATTGATGTCCTGGAGCCTCATTATCGGAACGATTAGCCACGAGATGTTCGGCCATTTCAACAACGTCGTCGACGAAGGCGCCGCGTACTTCGACCACGTACTCACGCTGACCGCTGCGCAACTCGGCATCTAGTGGTGTGTCGCAGAAATAATCACTGAGTCTCTCCGGCCCTCGACACCTTGGCGCCATGTCGCGGGTGGCGCTTCTCCGCCTCGACACAGTCCAGACTGTGCCTTCGTTGTACGTCCTACCCAGATGACACCGATTGCTCGGAGACACCCGGACCCCAACTCCGCGACACACCACTAGTTTGAATAGTTCATGTCACGCATCTTGACGACCGATCCGAATTCACATCAAGCGATAAGGGGACGAACCGCTACGTCGCCATAACCCAGGAATGGTGAGCGGGTTTGAGGTGTTGCACTGGCGTGCGGTTCCTTGTGCTCTTCATCCTACTTTTCGCCGCGTGCAGCTCGGCGAACACGGCCGGCGTGACACCAGACACTCCGCTAGATACGGAGCCAATCAGTATCTCGATGTCGCTTTACATTCTTGACGACGCGCAGGGCGGGACAGATTCCCCGCTCTCGTCAAAGCGCCAGATCGCAGAAATCGAGGATATCGCAGTTCGTATGAACACTATCTGGGCGCAGTCCGGAATAGTCCTGAACGTGGAGACAATCACTCGTATTGATGTCCCCACGGACGTGTTAATCGATCTTGTGGCTGGAGACACGACGAGTTTCCTCGACGCCGCCAGCCGAGGTGCCTTCGTTGTGCCGCGCCCGGCATCCATCAACGGGTTCTATCTCGGCCGTATCGGTACCGCCAATGGGTTGACACCGCTCGGCACCCGAATCTTCTTTGTCGCCGACGAACCGACGGTCAACGATGAACGGGTGAGTAGCCACGAGCTAGGCCACATCTTCGGCCTCCACCACGTACTCGACGACGCTGACCGCCTCATGTTCTCGGGCACAAACGGCACCGACCTCACCGAACAAGAACAGGTCGTTACACGCTATACAGTCACGGGGATCCTTGATGGCACACGTTAGATTTCTTGCGATCGCTCTGGTGCTTGTCGCCGCGGCGTGCGCTGGCCCGACGGCCGCCACGACGACCACAGCCACTGCTCAGGAGAACCGGGAACCCACCTCCGTAACCGTCTCGAACCAGGGAGGCACGCTCGAAGGTCACACCCCGATCGGGTTTGCCGGAACAGGCACCGGATTGTTTATCGGTGACAACTTGAATCCGTCGTTCCCGGAAGGCGACGGTGTGCAAACCTACATGACCTTCGCGCTGCCGGACAATCTCACCGTCGGAAACGCCACCCTCGCATCAAATGTCTTGAGCACCAACGGCACACCCTTCGAAGATCTTGTGTCGCTCCTCGTTGAACCCGTCATCTACGAGGCATTCGGACCGCAACTTTTCGACCTCGCCGCCACCGGACCGGCAACTGCCTGCCGGCTAACAAACGAGACCTCGGTCGTCTGCGATGTCACAAGTATCGTGAGCGATGCGGTCGACCAGGAACGCAGCGTTGTCCAGTTCCGACTCCGCTTCGAGCGGATTGCGGACAACGACGGACAGCCGGACCTCGCCCAGTTCTTCCGGTCCGATGTCAACACCAACGAACCGGGCCTGTTCGAGCTCACGATCACCAACGGCTCCTGACTCCTACGGGACGCTAGACACGTCAAGCGTTTCTGCGGCAAAATCGTAGACCCCGGCCACTGTTTCCAGTGCGAACATCGCGCCTGCGTCCGAGGGATATCCCGGACACTCTGTGCTCGAATCGGGACAGGGAGCCATGAGGTAGTCACCAACGGGAGAGCCGGCGGCGTCAAAAAAGACAATGTCGAGCGGCAGACGGGTGTTGCGCATCCAGAAGCTCCGCGGCGCAGCGTCTTCAAATACGAACAACATGCCGTCCACATCACCCATGTCGGTGACGAACATCAGACCCCGCGCACGTTCTTCCTTCGTGTCGGCGACAGCGACGTTGAGCGACACATCACCGACAACAACGGTCGATCGTGTAAATAGTCTGTCGACAGTGACGATATCGGCGCTCGTCGGTGGCTCCGCCGGGTCACTTTCAACGCCGGTACTCGATGATGGACCCGGATCGCCGCCAGTCGCACAGGAGGCTGCCAGCAACGACACGGCAACCAGCAGTACAAAACGTTTGCTCACGAAAGTTTCAACGCTCCATGGCCTCGTCGGCCATCAGAGAAGAAGTGCGTGGTTTGTTGAGATCTTCCAACACCTCCGCCGACTCCGCCGGCATGTGATAGGTCTCGGCCTCAGACGGAAACGCCCCGCTGTCAATATCAGCAAAGAATGCGGACATTGCCTCGACGGCGATGTCCGAGAGATTGGTGTACTGGCGGACGAACTTTGCCATATGGCCCTCGCCATATCCGAGCACATCGTGATACACGAGTACCTGACCGTCACAACCCGGGCCGGCGCCGATACCGATCGTTGGGATCGTGAGCTCGTCCGTGATCATGTTGGCAAGGAGGTCCGGCACGGCCTCAAGCACAATGGCGAACACTCCGGCTTCCTCGAGGGCCTTCGCATCGGAAATCAACTCGTACGCAACACCGGCCTGCTTGCCCTGAACGCGGTAACCGCCCATGGCGTTCACCGACTGTGGCGTGAGTCCAAGGTGACCCATCACCGGAATCTCGGCATCGAGAACCGCTCTCACCATGTCGACTCTCTTGCGGCCCCCTTCAAGCTTGACCGCCTCAGCCTGGCCCTCTTGAATGAACCGGCCTGCGTTACGCACCGTTTCCTCGCGCGACGAGTGATAGCTGAGCCAAGGCATGTCTCCCACGACGAGTGCCTTCGGTTTGGCTGAAGCGACCGCCGCCGTGTGGCTCACCATGTCGTCGACTGTGACGGACAAGGTGTCGCTCCTGCCGAGCACAACATTTGCAACCGAGTCACCGACCAGGATGATGTCTGCCCCGGCGCGGTCGGCGACCCGCGCCGACGGGTGATCGTACGCCGTCACCATGCGTATCTTGCGATCCCCTTTGAGCGCACGGATTTTCGGTGCGGTTATCTTGCGGGCAGGTGTCTTGTTGGCTGTGCTGCTATCGGACATGTGAGGGCCTTTCTCCCCACCGCAGTGGGTTGGGGATTCGTCTGGTCCATAAACCGTGTTGTGGAGACAAGTGTTCACATCGGCCGCCGATGTCGGTCGCCCGTGCGTTTATCTGCCGTACCCCAGTATCGCGCGGAATCCCGGCAACAGCGACGACGCACCGCCACGACGCCTCTATCGGGGCTTCTTGCGCAGCTGGGAGCCATATGTGGCCCCAGGCTGCGCAAGAAGCCCCGATACATGGAAGTGTTCCAATGTACTGTGACGAATGGCACTGTGGACCAATGGGACAGAGAGATCGACTGCTCGCCAAAACCGCTCGCCTCCAACGTGGTGTGTTCACTTTCGAACAGGCGGCGGCTTGCGGCATTCCGCGCCGCACGATCGCTCGCCGAGCGTCACGAGGTGACTACGAGACTCTCTATCACGGGGTCTACGGGATTGCCGGCTCACAAGACTCATGGCATCGACAGGTTCACGCCGCAGTGCTATCGCTGCCAGACCCTGCGGCGGCGTCACACAAGACTGCGGCACACCTGTGGGGGATGACATCCCGGCAACCCAACGATACCGAAGTAGTCACCCGTCGCTATCGACGCCGCGAACGACTTCCGTTCGTCGTGCACGAGTCTCTTGATCTCCTGGAGACTGACATCGTCGAGGTCAACGGCATCCCGACTACATCGGCCGTACGAACTGTTGTTGACCTCGGAGCATCGGCCCCACCCTGGTATGTAGAACAATGTCTCGATTCCGGACTGCGCAACAACCTGTTCACCGCATGGAACGTTCGCCACTTCATTGCACGGGTCGCAAAACGTGGCCGGCGCGGCGTTGGAACCATCAGACCGCTCGTCGAAGACAGGCTTTCGTGGGACAGCATCACCGAGAGTGCTCTCGAAGACCTCTTCCGAAGTGTGGTGGCGTTGTCACCCTATCCGATGCCCGATCCCCAGTTTGAGGTGTGGGACGCAAAAGGCGAACTGATCGGCCGATTCGACTTCGCCTATCCCGAACGGATGGCGCTGATCGAGACGGACAGCGAGCGATTTCATATGGATCCGGCGTCGTTTCAGCGTGACCGCGAAAAGCAAAACCGCGCGCAGCTACTCGGGTGGACGGTATACCGCTTCACGTGGCGTCAACTTCTTGATGATCCCACTACAGTCCTGGATGTGATCGCCTCCATCTGCGAAACCTGAGGCTTCTTGCGCAGCTGGGAGCCATATGTGGCCTTCAGCTGCGCAAGAAGCCTGGACTCGGTGACAATTCCGTGTCGTCGTACGGAATGTGCTGAAGATGTCGCGGAATTCTGCCGAAAACTTGAGAACTTATGAGTGACGAAAAAACACCTGAAGAACAACCATCCGCTGATCAGACCGACAGCCCGGAGCCGCCCACGGCGGCCTGGGATGGTACGCCACAACCATCTGACACGACCGAACCGGAACATACAGCACCAGAGGATCCGTTTGGCGCGGCGCCCACGTCCGCAGACGATGACACCCCCATGTTCACTCCCGATCCGACAGCACCCGCATCACCGGTGGTGGAGGAAAGTGGGTCGAAGAACATATGGCTGTACGTCGGTATTGCGGCCGCTGTTGTGCTTATTGCCCTTGCCGCGCTGTCGTGGGCGACGGGACGCGCCAAGGGTGTCGACGATGCAGCGCTGCAGGCAATCCCCGCGGACGCGCCCGTGGTGATCTCCATCGATCTTGCAGAAGTCGTGGACGGGGGCCGTTTCGAGCGTCTCTTCAACACTGTCGCGGCCCAGATGCCTATCGATACGGAAGGCCCCCGCACCTGGGAAGAGCTTCTCGCAGAGGTTGACAACGAAGACGGAGTATCGCTCAAGAGCGACGTCCTCCCATGGCTCGGGAGATCGAGCGCCATCGCCTTCTTCCCGCAAGACGGTGGAAACTCTGTGGAGTTCGTAACGGTGGTCGCGGTCCGAGATCGGGACGCCGCGAAGGCCTTCGTCGATAAGACAACCGCTGATCGGGGCCTGACTGCCACGACGGTCGATGCAGGGCTTGAATGGTCGGACGGTACCGCTGTGTTCCTCCTCACCGACGACCTGCTCATGTTCTCCGAGACACAGACCAGGATCGACGCAGCAGTCGCAGCACTCGATGGTGAATCGATGGCAGACGCTAGCAAATACAAAGACGTCGTCGCAGAGCTTCCCAATTCACGGTTCTTCACTGCCTACGTAGATACAGATGCGATGGCGGCCCTGGCCCTCGAATCTCTCGGAGATAACCTCAGGGACCAGGGACTCGGCGTACTCCCCGGAGGAATCGACCCATCGATTCTTGACGGTTTGAGCGGTCTCGCTCGGAACGGCGATCTCGGGGCCCTCGCGTTCGGTGCGACGCTGTTCGACAACGGTCTTGCCTTTGATTTCGCCGCCAACGGATTCAGTTCGCTGCCGATGCTCGGTGACGGTCTCCCTGGAGTTTCCTCGCTCCCCGATGGGACTCTGGCATACGCGGCAATGACCCTCAACGGCAAGAGCATCCTCGATCAGGTGAACCAGCAGCTCGGCGGAGCATCTATCCCCGGTCTTGGGTTCGATCCCTCCTCAGAGCTTGTTGCCGGAGTCACACTCGAAGATCTGCTGCTGTCGATCGACGGCCCCCTACAACTGTTGATCACCGGCGACGCAAGCCTGATCGGCATGGCAGCGGGCTTTGACATGGCCGGTGCACTTAGCGTTGGCCTTGCCGAAACCGGACCCATCAACACGATCCTTGACTTCGCGGTTTCATCAGAAGAGTTCGGATTCGGCGTCTTCGAAGAAGACGGACTGTACAACTTCGGTGGCGGCACCTTCGCCGCATCCTTCGGCGTAGTGGACAATGCGTTTGTTGCCGGGACAAGCCGGGACCTGGTGGACTCCTTGTCTCGGGGAGAAGCCGTCGGCGACTCGAGCGAAATGTTCTCGGAAGTCAAGAAACTCATCGACTCCGACAACGTCTTCTTATTTGCCGACCTGGCTCTCATCGCCAAGCTCGCTGACGACGCCGATTTCACGAGTTTCGCCGAGATAGCCACAGCAGTCGGCGGCAGTGTTACCCAAACAGATTCGTCCATCAGCGGTCGGTTTGTACTGCTTCTCGACTATTGAGACTGCTCTCACAAGAACCTCTCACAAGAACAAAGGGGTCACCGGCCGCGTTACGCGGCCGGTGACCCCTCCTTCGTTCATAGCGAGCCGACTGCTCTAGGCGAGAGCGTCGCGAATGCGCTGGAAACGAGCCGATACATCAGCGGCGACCTCATCCATCACTGGATTGTCAACCATCGACACCATCGCTTCGATGTCCAGGAATCCAACCCTTGTCGTGCCCTGTTCGGTGTCCCGAAGAGTCACGTTGCAGGGAAGTAGCAGGCCCACATCGAGTTCATTCGAGAGTGCGCGGTGGGCAAGCGGTGGATTGCACGCGCCGAGGATCACCTGGGCCGGAACGTCTAGGTCCAGCTTTGTCTTCATCGTCGCCTTGACATCGATTTCGGTCAGAATACCGAAACCCTCACCCTTGAGGAGTTCCTCGACGCGTGGCCGGACATCGTCCAAAGATCCCTCGATATCGATAAACACGCCATAGCGTGTGGAAGTCGTTGTGGTCATGGTTTCCTCTCGTTCTTCGAGTAGTTGAGCCGGTCTCTACGGAACACGGTCTTTGTTACAAAACTCTTGTGATTCAGCTTAGGTAGTGCACGGGGCAATAGTTCACGTACCGCACCTGCGCCCCTACTACTTTTGGCGTCCATTTAGGCCGTATTTGGCCCGATTGGACGCCAGAACGACCGGGTCAACCCGCCGGTGGGGCAAAGGCGCGCACCTCGATCGCCCCGGTGTTTCCACCGGTCGACGCGACCACCTCGAAACGAAGTATCTGTCCCTCAAAAACGGCTTCGGTAAAACGATTGTCGTCCGGGTCGCCAGCAGCGAACGGTCCGAATGTCTCGCCACCATCGACGGTGACGGTGTACTCGGTCGTTGTAGCGGTACCGTCGCTCATTGTCCGTGTGATGAACTCGACGCCGACGACCATCTGTGGAGAACCGAGATCAATCTCGATGAACGCGTCGTCGCCGCTGCCGGCGGTCGCCCACTCTGTAGACATGTCTCCATCAATGGCGTTGGCTCCGGCCCATGAGGAGGAGAACTCTGAGCTCACCGCAACGACGGTTGCGTTCTCGGCCAGGTTCGCACCATGCACGGCCATGGCGTCTTCGCCACCTGTTGGGTCACCGGCCCCTTCGGGCAGGTCAGGAAGCGTGAAGGTCGAGAGGGCGCTCTGGAACAACGTCCCATCAGGTGTCGCGCCCTGGACCCGGAAGGAGTATGTCTTGCCGGGCTCAGCGCCGACAAGAATCACTTCGTGTTGGTTGTGCGCACCACCGGACATGTCGAGATCGGTGTGGAGAAATCCAAGTTCGTCCGTTTCGCCCCACGCGATTGAGCACGCAGCCTCGGCGCTCGTGGTGACGGTCATCTTGGCAACGCCGTTCGCGTCAACGGTGAACTCGAAGTCACTTGACTGGATCTCGCTGAAGTCGCGGATCCCGTCGACACCGGAGCCGCTGTCGTTAGGCGTACTTGAGCATGCGGCGGCAATCAGCATCAGTGTGACAAAAAGGGCGAAGAAGAGGGGGCGGCGATGTTTCGATGTGTACATCGATAGGCTCCTTGATCGGTTGGCTGGTTAGTACGACGCGCCGTCGAACGGTCCGGTCACAAATAGTCCGGTCGCACCTGCGTGGAGTAACGTGCCCCGGCGCGGAGATGTTCCACAAACCCGGCCGTCCTCGGCAACGTCGACCGTCCGCGAGCAAGAGCGCTCGCCCGACGCCGACCTACTTGAGTAAGAGGGTCCCCAGCCGACGACTTGCGATGACTGTCCCGATGAGCCCCATGACAACGAGAAACAAGACATGCCACAAAAGGAAGAGGCCGACATCCCCCAGCATCAGACCCCGGATCAGAACTGTGCCGTGATACAGCGGCGAGAACTGCGTGATGATCTGGAGAGCGCGTGGGTACACGTCCAGCGGATAGAAGGTGGCTGAGAAAAGGAACAGAGGAAGCGTCACTAGCTGCACGAGGTCGAAGTCCTGCCAGGTCCTCATGAATGTCGTTGCCGCCATCCCGGCAGCGCCGAAGGCGAATCCGATGAGCAGTGCGGCTGGAATCGCAAGCAAACCCCACACCGACTGCATCAAGCCCATCACGATCACGACGATCAAGAACGCAACCGCGTACAACGCCCCGCGCATCAGCGACCATGCCACCTCACCAATAGCAATATCGGAGGGAGTCATCGGCGTTGCAAGAATTGCGTCGTACAGCTTGGAGAACTTCATCTTGAAGAAGATGTTCATCGTTGACTCGTACACGGCACCGTTCATCGCCGATGACGCAAGCAAGGCCGGGGCGACAAACATCGCATAGGAGATCGGGGCGCCCCCCGGTCCCGTGACATCACCAACGAGCTCCCCCAACCCGATCCCGATCGAGAACAGATAGAACAGCGGCTCGAAGAACCCACTAATAAGAATCATCCACGCACGGCGATACACCATCATGTTGCGCTCGATGAGGTGCCGTGCGCGCCGACCGGCGAAGCCCGATGCCGGGACAATGCGGGCGACAAGAGTCCCGGAGGTCATTTGATCAGCCGCGCTTCGAACGCCCGCACCGCTGCGACAAACCCGACCACAATCACGGCGACGAGAACTCCGATGTGTACAAACGGGTTGAGCGTAGTGCCCATGCCGAGCGCGACGCCGCGGGTGAGCTCGACGCCGTGCCACAGCGGAACGACATACACCAGGGGCTGCAACCAATCAGGAATCTGATCAATCGGAAAAAACGTCCCCGAGAAGAGAAACATCGGAACGATCACGAACCGGAACATCGACGACAGCCCGTAGTCCGACTCGAGACGCCCTGCGAACGCTGTAATCGGTGCAGCAAACGCCAACCCTGTCAGCAAAGCCGGCAGGGTCGCCAACAACGCCCTATTAAGTTCGACTGCTCCGAAGGCCGTGATGACGACGGCGAACACCACAGCCATCATGACCAGTCGAAATGCGACAAACACGAGGTGACCGGCAACAAGGTCTGCCGAACGCAGAGGGGTGGACAGCGCTGCGTGATACGTTTTGCGCCACTTCATCCCGGCCATGACAGGAAACGCCGATTCGAACGCGGCCATCTGCATTGCGGTGGCGACCATCAAACCCGGTGCGAGGAATGCCAGATATGAGGTGGTGCCCAACGTCCCGGCTCGCGCACCGGCATCAACCAGAGTGCCTAACCCCAGACCCATCGCAGCAAGGAAGAGCACCGGGTTGACAAAACTGGAGAACACCGTTCCCTTCCACACGCGCTTGTACGAAATAATGTTGTGTTCGAGGACTCGCAATGCGCCGGGGGTCGCCATCAGTCAATCAGGCTTCTGCCGGTGAGCCGAAGGAACACGTCCTCCAGGCTGGAACGACGCTCCACAACTGTCTCCGGCTCCAGTCCGGCCGCATTCACTGCGCGCATCGTGGCATCCCCGTCGGTCGTATAGAGCAGTACTCGGTCAGGTAACACCTCGGTGCGGTCAGCCAGCGGTTCGAGTGTGTCGACGATGGTGTCTTGTACTCCGACGGGGAATCGAAGTTCGACGACGTCACGGGTCGCGTATTCGCGAATCAGTCCACGTGGAGACCCCTCGGCCACGATCTTGCCCTGGTCCATGACAACCAGACGATCACATAGTTGCTCGGCCTCATCCATGTAGTGCGTCGTGAGAATCAGCGTCACGCCCTGTTGTTTCAAGCGGTAGAGGCGGTCCCACAGGACGTGGCGGGCCTGGGGGTCGAGGCCCGTCGTTGGTTCATCGAGCAATACCAGCCGTGGTTCGTTGATCAGGGAGCGGGCAATCGTGAGACGCCGCTGCATGCCACCGGAAATATCCTCGACTTTGGCATCCGCCTTCTCGCCGAGCTGGGCGAAGTCGATAAGCTCCGTCATCCGTTCCTTGATCACAGATCGAGGGATATCGAAGTACCGACCGTAGATCAGCAGGTTCTCGGAAACGGTGAGCTCCATGTCAAGGAGGTTCTCCTGAGGCACAACACCGATGCGACCGCGTATCTCCGCTCCGTCATCCTTCGGGTCGAGGCCGAAAACAGTCAGGGTGCCCGCGGTGATCGGGGATACCGCGCCGATCATCCGCATTATTGAGCTCTTCCCGGCACCGTTCGGTCCAAGAAAGCCGAACACCTCACCGGGGGCGACTTCGAAATCGACAGTGTCAACGGCCGTGAAGTCGCCAAAACGTTTTACGAGTGATTGTGCATGCACAAGGGACTCAATCATGCCATGCAGCCTACAACCCGATAGTGACACAACTAACCGTGTCGTGTGGAAACCTCAAGTGCCTGGAGAATGTCGCTCCACAAATCGTCA
>BDTL01000202.1 GCA_002898115.1 bacterium BMS3Bbin02
TAGACAACACACCAGACTAGGGTCGTCATATGCCGCTGTTGATACTCGTCCTCATCATCCCCGTCGTCATCGCTCTGATTCGCGGCGGCAATCTGGGCAACCTCACGGAGATATCAGTCCGCGGCTGGTGGCTTCTTTTCGTTGGATTCGGGATGCAGATTGCTTCCAACACCGTAAGCGCGGACCAAGGCACACTCATCCGCGTGCTCGTGCTCGGGAGTTATCTGATTCTTCTCAGCGTTGTCGTGGCGAACTGGACCCGTCCAGGCATGTGGATCACAGGCCTCGGGCTGTTCCTAAACTTCGCGGTGATCGCCGCGAACGGCGGGATGCCGGTTCTCCCGGAGGCTGTCGAACTCGCCGGTGGCACCCTCACCCTGCCGCTCGACGCAAAACATGTTGTCCTCGACGGCACAACGCGGTTGCCTTTCTTAGCCGACCTTCTACCACTGCCGGGCAACGTCATCTCAATCGGAGACGTCTTTTTCGCGATCGGACTGGGTGTGTTTATCGAAGATCAGGTGCGGAAACCCGCACGCCTCTTCCGCAAAGGAGCTCAGACCCCGCCGGGTTCGGCTGCCCGGTAGCGCCGGACGCTGATTTCGCCTACTCCGTCACCGACCGATGACGCCCCGATGCTCCAGTACACGGCGAAGAGATGCAGCAACCTTCGGATCGAACTCGTAGTCGGACTGGCGTTGGATCTGCTCCAATGCTTCGACCGGCTCAAACGCTGCCTCATGCGTGGCGTGGTCGTATGCGCTCACGACCTTGATGATGCGTGACGACATCGATATCTCTTCGTCGGCCTCGTCGCCATGACGCCGATAGGGGTGATGTTGCACTTCGACCACTTCGGCGACCTTCTCCAGATACGGTGCCTCCGCAATGATCTGGGCACCCCACCGCGCAATGTCTTCGTCGGTGTACCCGGCTTTCAGGATCGCCGGTTCATTGAGCGTGATTCGTCCGATGTCGTGCATCAGCGCGGCATACTCAAGCTGGGTTACCTCGTCGGGGTGAAGCCCAATCTCTCTTGCCACCGATACCGCGAGGTCCCCAGTGCGTGACGAATGTCCGCTCGGGGCAAGACCTGCGACCTCGGGGATCTGCGCCAACGCGCGAATCGTCTGTCCGTAGGTAACCCGCGTCTGGTGGTACCGGACGAATGCCGAGTGGCTAAACAGATACGGCATCGCTGAAATCGGCAATGCCCACCACCCCATCTCAGGAAAGGTGAACCCGAATAGTGCACCCGATGCGAGGAGGGAGACGACGACCGTCCAATCCTCGAGCGCCAACAACCACAGAAATCGAACCGATAGGTCGCCGCGTTCAAGACCGACGAGGCTGCGCAGGGCCGCCCGCGTGATATACCACGCAAGACCGGCGGACAGGATCGAAACCAAAATCTCGAGCGATGATGACCCCTCCACAGAAACCAGAGCACCGTCGACAGCGTGGTACGCCAGTCCGAATGTCCCTAGGGCGACCACCTCGGCGACGAACTCGCTCCCCTGTTTCACCGTTTCGCCCTTGAACACGGTAAGTGCGATCCACGCACCGGCCATGCCCAGGGAATAGATGAAGAACGTCGAGACGATGTCTTGAGTCAGCATCGGAATCGCCGAGGCAACCCCCAGCCCGAGGTAGACGAAACCCCCCGACGGAGCAGGAACCGAAATCGTCTGCGCCACCATCAACACCAACGAGGTGCCCACCAATACAAGCAGGCTCACCCTGGCGCCGGGATACAACACCGCGCTGAGCGCGATCAGCGCAACCCACGTAGCAACGGAAAGCGCCCGAAACGCGGTCTTAGGCATGGACGGCGCCACCCTCCGCGATACGACGAGCCTCGTCGTCGTCAGCCATCTCGGGTGAACCGTACGACTCGCCTCGCGCCGTGAGCACGGATATCAACACTTCCACGACCTCAGGGTCGAACTGTGACCCCGCGTTGCGGCGGAGTTCCTCAAAGGCATAGTTCTGCGAAAGCGCGACCCGGTACGACCGCGTGCTCGTCATTGCATCAAACGAATCGGCCACCGCCAGGATTCGAGCCTCCATGGGGAGGTCTCCGACGTCGTGCTCGTACGAGCCGACATACCCCTCTCCGTCAAAGTGGGCGTGGTGATTCGAGGCGAATTCGACCATCGGTTGGAGGAAGTCAACCGCAGCGAGCAGGTCTTCGACGAGGGTGACGTGCTCCTGCATTTGGGCGTACTCCTCGCCCGAGAGTCGGGAGTTCTTGCGAATGAGGTCCCGCGGTACTGCCAGTTTTCCAACGTCGTGGATCAGGGCCGCCCAGCGCAGACCCTCAAGACGGGTGCCGTTGAACCCCATCGCCTGGCCGATGAGCTCGGAGAAATACGCGACCCTCTCGGTATGGCCGCGGGTATAGAGATCCTTCGCCTCAAGCGCTTTGACGAACCCGCGCAACGTGGACTCCTGGGCCTCACGAAGCTGCGCGTACGATGCAAACGTCATATGGCCGACGAAAAACACGATCACGATCAGCGGCAGGATGACGTTCCCGGCAAGGTGATACGCCGCCCCTAGCAAACCGCCGACAAACCCCATCCCCAACGCCGGTGTCACGATCGTCGGCAAATTCGACCACGGTCGCACATCCCGACGCCCAAAGACGTTGCGCACAACAAACGTTACCGTCTGGAAGTTGATGAACGTGTACGACACGGCACCGACAACCGTCACCACTGCGATCCGCCAGAGATCGGATGACTTGATGGGGTACTCGGGTAACCAGATAGAGAGGATCGTAACCATCACAGCGGCGGAAACAGTCAACTGCCCGAAGTTGGCCACCGGCTGGAACCAGCGCCGCAGACGAATGTCGGTAGGTGTGATGGGGCCGATAGCAACCATCAGCGGCACAAGCACTAGTGCGTCGTCGGGACCGATCGCCAAGGCAGCAGTCATCGCGACCATCACACCGGGCGATGCTATGAGCCGATCGTTCACCTCGAGTGCATTCCACTCAAGGTAGATGTACACCGGGGCAAAGAGTGCCCACAAACCCCAACTCCGTGCAGCGGGAGGCCCACCCACCAGAAACAATGCGACCAACGCGAGCAACCCCGCTACACCGAGCACCACGGCATACCGAATTCGCAGCTGTCGCTGTCTATGCGGGTCGACTATTAACACACGTATTCCGTTGATTGGGACACCCGAACCGCTCCTACCTAGTCAGCTAACCGACGCGGAAGTTAGCCACACCCGCCACCATGGCGGTTGCGAGTGTGCCTATGGCTAGAGCAGTCTTTACGTTCCGACTCTTCACTCAACATCAGCCCTTTTGCGTATGTTCTCACGACCAACATTGCCGTTGGTAATAGGTTCAATCGCTACGCTTGGTGTTCATTC
>BDTL01000203.1 GCA_002898115.1 bacterium BMS3Bbin02
GACCGAAACAAGAAGGTCGATACCATCGGCACCATCCCGATCGACTCGATCTTCTCGCCGGTGACAAAAGTCGCTTACAAGGTTGACACGACCCAAGTTGGTCAGATGACTAACTTTGACAAGCTCACCCTTGACGTTGAGACTGATGGTTCCGTGTCCCCATCCGAGGCGATGTCCTCGGCCGGGAAGACGCTCCGGGATCTCCTCGGTTTGTTCGCCGACATGGAAGAAACCGCGGGACTCTCCCTCGGAGACGTCATTGTTGCTGACTCAACCTCGCCGGATCTCGATCTCCCGATCGAAGCTCTCGACCTTTCCGAGCGTCCTCGCAATTGTCTTCGTCGTGCCCAGGTACAGACCGTTGGTGAGTTGGTCGCAAAGACCGAGGACGAGTTGCTGAACATCACCAACTTTGGTCAGAAGAGCCTTGAGGAAGTCACCGCAAAGCTTGATGAGCTGGGGCTGTCGCTCGCAGCGTCCGCAGACCTTGATACCGGGACCGTCTGATGCCTGCGCCGCGCAAGGGCAAGCGTCTCGGCGGTAGCCCGCAGCACCAAGCGAAGATCCTGTCGAACCTTGCGGCCTCGCTTATCGAGTCCGAAGCGCTGACGACGACGGTGACCAAGGCAAAGGTCCTTCGGCCTTATGTCGAGAAGTTGATCACGAAGGCGCGAGCCGGTGATCTCCACTCTCGACGGTTGGTGCTTGCAAGGATGCCGAACAACGATGCCGTAACCAAGCTGTTCGACGAGATCGGTCCACGATATGCGGATCGTGACGGCGGATACACCAGGATCATCAAGCTCGGTCCTCGCCGCGGCGATGGCACCGAACTCGCTCGCATAGAGTTCGTCTAACACGTTCACTCTCACCGATCGTCGGTGGCACACGCTCAACACGCCAGGGTCCGAACCCATTGTTCGGACCTGTGGTGTACTCGACTCCGCAACTGGAACACACCATGGACAACGTAACCGTACTTCATTCTCTGCGGTCCTACGTGGGCACGCTCGACGAACAGCAGGCGCTCAAGGACATGATCGCCCTCGTTACTGATACGGACGCGCCCTTCTCAGATGGACAGTTCGTTCCCGGGCACATCACTGCCTCGGGTTTTGTCGTTGATCCCGAGCGACGCGCAATGCTGCTCATTCATCACGGCAAACTCGGCATCTGGGTCCAGCCCGGCGGTCATGTCGAGTCTGTTGATTCGTCGCTCGAGGCTGCTGCCCGGCGCGAGGTTGTGGAGGAGACCGCGGTGCGACTCTCGGACCGTGCGGGGGAGCTGTTCGATGTTGATGCCCACGAGATACCCCAACGCGGTGATACGCCCCCTCACATCCACTTTGACGTTCGGTTTGCATTCGAGGCGCTGTCGCGTGACCTCGCGCAGTCCGAAGAGGTACGAGCTGCGGTATGGGTCGGCTTTGATGATGTTCTCTGCGGACCGTATCAAGAATCCGTGAAACGTCCCGCGACGAAACTGCTGACTCTGGTGATGAACCCTATGAGTTCTTTCTATCGGTAAGCTCAGCAGGCCCTGAGGTTAGAAAGTGGAACGATGAGCGAGATCATGCATCGGTTGGCCCAGACGATCCGTATGGAGCGGTCGGCCTTTGTGTGGATGTACCTCAACGATCGTGCCACCGGTGATGCGGTGCTGCTCGTGCTCGTCACGCGCTTTCTGATTCTGCTTGGTACCGGGTTCAAGCCGCTCGGGTTCGTTACGAGCGCATCGGGCATGAACATCTTTCTCCAGTCGATGCTCAGCGCGTTTGTGTTTTGGCTGGCTTATTCCGGCGTGACGTTCGCTGTGGCGAAGTATCTGTTCCAGGGTGGTGGCTCCTATGTGGTCATTCTGCGGACCGTCGGTTTTGCCTTCCCAACAATGCTGCTCATCCTGGTTTCGCGTGAACTCTTCAGCTCGGCATTTCTTGTGTTGCTTGTCGGGTCTCTCTGGCTGCTTGCAATTGTCAGTCGCGGACTGGTGTACGAGGCGGACCTGGACTCCAACAAAGCAGTGTTTTCCGCGGTGCTTGGGTTAGTCGGCTGGTTCATTGTCGCCCGAGTGCTGGGCTGGGGCCTGATCTGATGGTCGCGGGCGGCTTGGGCGCCACGCTGTTCCCGCGAGTGCGTGGTCGACATTCCGAGCCCCTCACTCGACTGATCACCGACGGGGCGGGTTGTTAATGGCAACGTATCGGATTGATCTCGCCTATGACGGCAGCGACTTTCGTGGGTACGCCGTGCAACCGAACGTCCGGACCGTACAGGGCGCGCTCGAGGCCCAGCTCTCTCTCCACATCCCCGACATTGTGACGATCGTTGCCGGTCGCACGGATGCCGGTGTGCACGCCACCTGACAGGTCGTGAGTTTCTCTACGGACCATCCAATCATGCCGGACAAGATCATGCGGTCGCTGAACAAGCGGTTGGCGCCTTCGATTGCGGTGTTGTCGTTTGAGCAGGTCGCTGACTCGTTTCACGCCAGGTTTGATGCAGTAGGTCGGGTGTATCGGTATCAGATTCTGGACAGACCGTATCCGGATCCGTTCCTCGCCGGTCGTGTGTGGAACCTCCACCATGATCTTGATGTTGAGAAGATGCATCGGGTGGCGCAACAGTTTGTCGGTACACACGACTTTGCCTCGTTCTGCCGTGCCGCGCCGGGGAGGTCGACGATCCGTACGGTAAAGGTTGCGTCGTGGCACAAGGAAGGTGAGCTGACGGTGTTCCGGGTCGAGGCGTCGTCGTTTTGCCATCAGATGGTGCGATCGCTCGTTGCGTTGTCTGTCGACGTCGGGCGTGGCAAGCTTCACGAGGACGATGTCCCCGCAATCGTGGAGGCGAAGGATCGACGCGGCGGCAACGGAGCAGCACCCGCGCGCGGCCTCACTCTTGTCAGGGTCGACTACTAGCGAGTTGGTCGCACCTTGATGGTGACGCCAGCGGCCTCGAGGGCTGCGACGATCTCGTCTATATGTGCCCAGGATCGTGTTGCGAAGGTGAGGTGGATCTGCACCATGCCGAGGGGGAGACCGCTTCCTTCTCGATGATGTTCCACGGAGAGGATGTTGGCGCCTGCCGTTCCGATCGTCTCCAGCATGCGGGCAAGCTGTCCGGGAGTGTCGGGGACCCATGCCGTAACTGATGCGAAACGTCCGCGGGTCTCCTGTCCGTGACGAACGAGCTGGTCGACCAGCAAGAGGTCAATGTTTCCACCCGAAAGGATGAGAACGACGGGGCCGTCTGCGGTTCGAACCTTGCCGTCGAGGAGGGCTGCGACCACGACCGCACCACTTGGTTCGACCAGGTACTTGGCCCGTTCGAGCAGCAGCGTGACGGCCTTTGTGGCGGCGACGTCATCGACCGTCACGATGTCATCGACCCACCGTTCGATGCAGTCAAACGCGAGATCGGAAGGGCGATGACACGCAATGCCGTCAGCGACCGTTGGTTTTGGATCAACGACGGTCGGTTTGCCGAGGCGGCGACTCTCGACGTACGTTGGCACTGCCTCGGATTGCACACCGACGATCGTGATGTCGGGTCGGAGGGCCTTCATCGCCGTGGACATACCACCAATGAGCCCACCGCCACCGATCGGGACGACAATGGTCGCCATCGAGGGAACCTGTTCGAGTACTTCTAGGCCAAGCGAGCCCTGACCTGCGATGATCGCTCTGTCGTCGTACGGGTGAATGAACCGGGCGCCATGTTCGCTCTCGAACGCCAAGGCGTGGTCGACTGCTTCACCGAGGTCACTGCCGGCAAGAACCACCGTGGCGCCGTAACCCTCGGTTGCATTGATCTTCGGAATCGCCGCACCTTCCGGCATGAACACTGTGGCAGGTATGCCAAGTGTTTGAGCGGCGAGGGCGACACCTTGTGCGTGGTTACCGGCCGATGCGGCCACAACACCTCGTTTGGCCTGCTCAGCGTCAAGGGTTGCGAGAGCGTTCATGGCGCCGCGGATCTTGAACGATCCGGTACGTTGCAGGTTTTCGGCTTTCAGAATGACATCCCGGCCGGCAACTTTTGCGAACGATGTTGATGGCAATACCGGGGTCGTAAGAACGATGCTTGCACCCCGCTGACGGGCAGCAACGATCTCTTCAAGTTGGAGCGGCTTCACCATGTCGCGAAGGCTAACTGATGCAGGGTCTCGATGGGTACGGATTGGCGCGACGGGCCGGTCGCGCTTACAATTCGGCTCCGCCTCGGTGTCCCGGGGGTTTTCCTTGTGTCCAAGTTTTACTTCAAGGGTTGAGCGATGAAACCACAGCTTCAGAAGACATACTCGCCAAAGCCCGGCGACATTGAGCGTGCCTGGTTCGTTGTCGACGCCGATGGTGCAACCCTCGGTCGATTTGCCTCTGAGATTGCGATCATTCTGCGTGGCAAGAAAAAGCCAATGTTTGCGCCCCACATGGATGTGGGCGACCACGTCATTGTGATCAACGCCGAGAAGGTCGCAGTGACCGGCAACAAGGAAGAGGACAAGCTCTACTTCCGTCACTCGGGTTTCCCCGGTGGTCTTCGTGAGGCCACCCTCGGCCACCTCCGCGCAACGTATCCGCAGCGAATTATTGAGAACGCCGTGAGGGGAATGCTTCCAAAGAACCGTCTCGGCCGTCAGATGTACAGGAAGTTGAAGGTGTACGCCGGTCCAGAGCACCCGCATGCAGCTCAAAAGCCAGAGCCGCTGGAGCTTGGAAAGGTTGACCGCTAATGGCCAAGACAATGATTCAGGCCACCGGCCGCCGCAAGAGTGCGGTTGCTCGTGTGCGTCTCACCGAAGGTACCGGAGAGATGAAGCTCAACGGCCGCACCATCGAAGACTACTTCCCGGACCCCGCGGTTCGGCTTCGCGTCATGGCGCCGATCGTGGTTGCCGAGTCCCAGGGCAGATTCGACATCGATGCCACGCTTCATGGCGGCGGTTCGACCGGTCAGTCTGATGCGATGCGTCTCGGTATTGCGAGAGCAATCATTGTGTACGATCCGGAGCTGCGCCCTGCGTTGAAGAAGGAAGGCCTTCTCACCCGCGATTCGCGTCGCGTCGAGCGCAAGAAGTACGGTCTCCGCAAGGCACGTCGCGCACCGCAGTTCACCAAGCGTTAACCCGCCGGATACGGCACACACCATGGGTGACTCCTCGCAGAAACTGTTCGGGACGGACGGCGTACGGGGGCGAGCCAACATCGATATCACAGTCGATCTCGCTACCCGACTTGCGCGGGCGGCGACAGATAAGACGGCGAGTGAACCGGTCCTCATAGGTCGAGATACGCGCCGTTCCGGTCCGATGATCGCGGCGGCGTTACATGCGGGTTTCAACAGTGTCGGTGTCGATACCGTCGATCTTGGAATTATCCCCGTAGGTGGTGTGTCGAGGTTGGTACGCACCGTCGGTGCACGTTACGGCGTGATGGTGTCCGCCTCGCACAATCCGGCGCCGGACAACGGTATCAAATTCTTCGGGCGTGACGGGGCGAAACTCGGCGACTCAGAAGAACGAGCCATCGAACATCGATACTTTTCCGATACGCCGCCCGTTGCGGTCGCGGGTGCAGGTGTCGGTTTCCAAACCACAATGGCCGATGCGGTCGATCGGTATGTCGACTACATCAAGAACGGCATTGCCTATTCGCTGCGCGGTCTTGAGTTTGTCCTCGACACTGCACACGGCGCAGCGTTCCAGGCGGCACCACGACTGTTCAGATCCCTTGGAGCTGCGGTTGAGGTGATCGGTGATCAACCCACGGGAATGAACATCAACGACGGCTGTGGTGCGACTCATCCGGAGGCGCTGACAGGGATCGTGAACGGCCGCGTCGGGTTTTCCTTCGATGGCGACGCAGATCGTCTGATTGCGATCGACGAGGATGGCGGCGTCGTCGATGGCGATGTCATCCTTGCAATCTTTGCGAAACACCTCGCTGACAAGGGCAAGCTCAAGAACAATGTCGTCGTCACCACGGTGATGGCCAACCTCGGGTTCAAGCGTGCCATGGCGGATCTCGGGATCGATGTCATCGAGACCGACGTCGGTGACCGGGCTGTGTTGGAGGCAATGCGCTCGTCAAAGGCAATCGTCGGGGGTGAACAGTCGGGGCACGTGATTCTTGAAGATCGGTCAACCGGAGACGGTCTCCGTACGGCGCTCCGCCTCTCAGAAGTGATGGCGTCCACCGGGCAACGTTTGGTGGAGCTGCGGGCTGTCATGCGATCCTATCCGCAGGTGTTGATGAACGTCACCGTTGAATCGAAGAGCGGGTGGGAGGCGAACCCCGCTATCTCAGCCGCCATAACACGCGCCACGGACGCTCTCGGTAACGACGGGCGCATCCTGGTCCGTGCGTCGGGGACCGAGCCGCTGATTCGAGTCATGGTCGAAGCAGGCCGGGAAACCACGGCGAACGAGATCGCTAGTTCTGTGGCCGATGTCGTCGCGGCCGAACTCTCGTAACCGAACAGCTATTGCATCAGGCTTCGGTGTTGCCTCCGTTTCGGAGTACACTCATCTCACAACTGAAAACTGACTGGTCGGTGTTTTACTGAAGCGCCAGGCCTCGCTCCGGCGAGGCGACGAGGAAGAGGGTTATCGAAGTTTTCGGCGGATACCCTCTCGGCTGTTCACGGTCGATACGTAGTGGTGACAAAACCCGGAAGTGATTCCGGTGACAGAGCCCGCTACGACGTGAAGCAGGGGATTACCTGCGCAGCGATCCGGTCCTGACCAACAGGAGGTCGCGCTATGTGCGGGATCATGGGATATGTCGGCCCCCAACAGGCCGCAACAGTACTTCTCGACGGGCTTCGTCGACTCGAATATCGGGGTTACGACTCGGCGGGAATCGCCGTTGCGAACGGGGCGATCGCCGTCTTGAAGGCCGAGGGCAAGATCGACCGGCTCCAGGCAGTTGTTGACGCGGTGCAACCCCCCGGCACGATCGGTATCGGCCACACCCGTTGGGCCACCCACGGCGCCCCGAGCGACGCTAACGCTCATCCACATACCGATGCGAGTGGGAAGTTTGTTGTGGTTCACAACGGGATCATCGAGAATCATCAATCACTTCGAGATGAGCTGGTGGAGTCGGGCAACGTGTTCACGTCGGAGACCGACACCGAAATCCTGGCGCACCTTGTCGCCGACGCCTACGACGGCGACCTTGTCGCGGCTGTGCGCAGCGTGGTAGACGTCGCGGAGGGCGCGTATGCCCTGGTAGTCATGACCGAACACGAACCACGCAAGATTGTCGCGGTCCGCCGCGTGTCACCAATGGTGGTGGGGCTTGGCGACGGCGAAACCTTCATCGCATCGGACATTCCGGCCGTGCTGCACCGCACGAAGAGATTCCTGATCGTCGAGGACGGCGAGATGGTCGTCGTCGACGATTCCGGTGTCCGCATCACGACGATCGACGGTGACCCGGTTGAACGCGATGTGTTTGTGGTGGATTGGGACGCCGGTCGGGCTGAAAAGGGCGGGTACGAACACTTCATGTTGAAAGAGATCTACGAGCAACCGGCTGTTGTTACCGAGACGCTGACGGGCCGCCTTGATCAGGACGGATCGGTTTGGCTTGCCGACGTCACGTTTGACAACGACTACGCCCGCTCGTTGCAGTCCGTGTGGTTCACGGCGTGCGGTACGGCGTATCACGCAGGCCTCGTCGGTGCGGCGCTGTTTCGCAAGCTCCTACGTATCCCCACGTACGTCGAGTATGCGCACGAAATGCGATACAACGAGCCACTTGTGGGAAGCGAGTCCCTGACGATTGCTGTGTCCCAGTCAGGTGAGACCGCCGATACTCTCGCTGCCGCGAGGCAGGCCCGGAGCCAGGGTTCACGCATGCTTGCGCTCACCAACGTGGTTGGTTCGACACTTGCCCGTGATGCGGACGACGTTCTCTACACCCGCGCCGGACCCGAGATCTCGGTGGCTTCGACCAAGGCGTACATCGCAATGCTGGTAGCCGAATATCTCATCGCGCTGCGGATCGGTCGTGTGCGCGGTGATGTCGACAAGGATCTTGCCGCCGAGATCGCCCTCGGTCTCAACCAGCTCCCCGGTCTTCTCGAAGAGGTACTTGCTCGTGAGGACGCCGCAATCGCCGCTGCGGAGCAGATCGTCGACGCCTCCGACGTGTACTACCTGGGACGCGGCCTCGACTATGCGGTTGCCATGGAGGGATCGTTGAAGCTGAAAGAGGTGTCATATCTCCACTCGGAAGCGATGCCCGCCGGCGAGCTCAAACATGGGACGCTGGCGCTGATCACCGAGGGAGTGCCGATCATTGCAGTCGCGACCCAACGGGCGTTGTACGACAAGACCATGTCGGCGGTGTCTGAGGTAAAGGCCCGGGGCGCTCACGTGATCGCAGTTGCCTATGACGATGATGTCTCGATCGATCGGGAGGCACACACGGTGCTGCGGATCCCGACGGCGCCCGACCTGATCGGTCCGATTGTTGCGGCGGTCCCGCTTCAGTTGGTCGCCTATCACGTTGCGCGCATGCGTGGTCACGACATCGACCAGCCCCGCAATCTCGCCAAGAGTGTCACCGTCGAGTAGCTCGATCGGAATCTACGCCAGAGTTGACACTTCCCGGTAGGCTCGTCTCACGCTCAGGGAAGGTCACCATGCGCATCATCGGACTCGGGATTGATCTCGCGGAGATCACGCGTGTGCGAAAGCTCTATGAGAGACACGGCGAGCATTTCAAGGAGCGGTGTTTTAGTGACCACGAATGGGAGTACGCCCATCGTTATAAGGACCCCTCGGGGCGTCTTGCCGCGAGGTTCGCCGGCAAAGAAGCGGTCATGAAGAGCCTTTCTTGGGGGTGGCGCAAGATTCCCTGGCGAGACATCGAGATCACCGGGGGTGGCGCTCCCAGGGTACGGCTGTCAGGTGTTGCCCAGGCTCGAGCAGACGAGCTCGGCGTCTCTCAGGTGCTTCTGACGATCACTCACACCGATACGGACGCCATGGTCTTCGCCATGTCAGTAGGCGAAGACGCTTAGGCGGGTCGACGCCCGTGCTCATGGGGTGAGAACCGCTGATCACGGTCATCCGCGAGCATCGCTCGTTTCCGGATACATCACCGCGGAGGCAGCGGCGCGTGTCTGTCGTGCGTGAGACACCGCATCAAACATAAGGGTCTGCGACATCTATAGGGAGTCTGGCTATAAACGTCGCAGACCCTTATAACTGCCACATGGATCCGGTTCCCAACCCTCTTGGCGCCGACACACGCTGGTCACCCAGCTCCTGGTCGAGCAACACGAAGAGATATCTGGATACCCTCTGGGCGGCGAAACGCTCACTTCATCCGTACTACTGCGCACGACCGAGTGGTCTAGGAATTGGCTCACTTGAGTCTTGGTCGGGCTGTGGAGTGGCGGACTCGTAGTGTCACGTCGAGAACGTGGCGCGTTGTTCTCTGGCTACGGCCTTGTTTGATGTCCTGGAGGAGTTGCTTCGTTGCAGTCTTGCCGACTTCGTATGCAGGCTGGTGGACGGTCGTGAGTGGTGGGTCTATCACTGCCGAAGCAGCAATGTCGTCGAACCCGACGACCGATACATCTTCGGGCACGTCATACGCGAGGCTGCGCAATGCGGCCAACGCACCCATCGCCATCAGATCGTTGAGGGCACAGATGGCTGTGTACGGCTGGTCACCGTCCGGCGGATGGTCCTCCACGGCGGCGAAACCGCCGCCCTCGAGAAAGTCAGCATCCACGACGTGAAGTGCACCGTCAAACGTCTCTCTGAAGCCGCGGAGGCGCTCGCGGCAGCTCGTCAGGGCGGGCGGACCCGAGATCACGAGGACGGACATGTGCCCGAGTCCGGACAGGTGGCGGCCGAGGAGTCGGCCACCCTTGCGGTGGTCGGCGACCGCCGTGGTCACCGAGAGCGACTCGATTTCCTCGTCAGCGAGAGCGATCGGGATGCGCTCGGAGATCTCGCGCAGGATTCGCAGCGAGGGGGGAGCTCCCGCGACATAGACAAGGGCATCGACGCCTCGCTGCGCCATCATATTGAGGTGCCGCAACTCCCTTTCTGCCTCAAACCGGCTATTCCCGACAATGGTTGTGAACCCCGCCTCGCTGGCAGCGTCTTCGACGCCCGCGATGAGTTGAGCAAAGAAATTGTTGGTGATGTCCGGGACCAACACTCCAACGGTCTGCATTGAGCCGGAACGGAGACTCTGAGCCGCGTGGCTGGGTACGTAACCGAGAGTCTCGATCGTCGCACGGACGCGACGTTCAGTATCTTGGGATACGGGGCGCTTCCCGCTCAGTACATGCGAGACCGTTGTCGGACTCACACCTGCCGCGGTTGCGACATCGATTATTGAAACCCTGCGCCGCGATCTATCCACTGCGCATCCCTCCGATGTGCCTACGGGTCGTAGCGTTGGATTTGGTCGCCGTGTGTGACATCAATGAGCCGGTCGAGGCGATCGGACAGTTCGGACCGGATCGCAGCCACATCGATTGTGAGAAGCTTCCGGTCCTTGAGAACAACGGCCCCGTCGCTGACAACAGTGACAACATCACCCGCCCTGGCACTGTATACCAAAGCGGCAGCCGTGTCATGAACCGGCTGACAGTGCGGTCCGGACATGTCAATGAGTGCGATATCGGCACGCCTCCCCACCTCCAGGGCGCCAATGTCATCAGCCAGTCCGATTGTCTCCGCGCTTTGTGTCGTAGCCAGGTTGATCGCATGTCCGGTTGTCAGCCAGGTAGCGTCTTCTTCGACGTATTTCTGGGTCATCGCCGTCAGTCGCATGCTCTCCAGAATGTCTAGCGTGTTGTTGCCTGCAACGCCGTCGGTGCCCATGCCAACCGGTATGCCTACCGCGTTCAGAGCCCGGATCGGTGTCAGCGGCGGCAGCGCGTGTTTGAGGTACACCTTGGGGCAGTGGGCAACACCCACCGATGTTCTGTGCTCAGCCAGTATTGGAATGTCGGCCTCTGTTATGCCACATCCGTGAGCGATGATCGTCCCGGCGTCGAGGATGCCGGTTCGGTTGAGGATCTCGATGGGCGTGATTCCGCGCGACGACACACTCGATTCTGTCTGAGCGAGGTTTTCCGCGGCGTGGATGTGCACGCGCACACCGATCCTCTCGGCCTCGCCGGCTGCCGCGGTCAGATCCGCATCGTTCACCGTGTAGGGCGCGTGTGGTGCGAGGGACGTTGTGATACGCCCACCTGCGGCGCCGTTGAGCCGTTCGGCGAAATCCGCCGATTGCTCCAATCCCTGGCTTCCCATCGAACTGAAAAACGCCCAACCCAGATTGGCTCGGATACCTGACTCGTCTACAGCCCTCGCTGCGGCGTCCATGTAGAAGTAGTGGTCGGCGAACGATGTAACACCGCTCGAGAGCATTTCTGCGCACGCCAAAAGGGTGCCGAGGTAGACGTCCTCCTCGGTGAGGTTCACCTCCATCGGCCATACATATTCGTTGAACCAGCTGTGGACCGGTACGTCTTCGGCGATACCCCGAAATAGGGTCATAGCGGCGTGTGTGTGACAGTTGATCAGGCCGGGTATGGCAACGAGACCGGCCGCTTCGACGACGTCAGTTCCGGCCGGGGGAGCGTCTCCATCCGGTCCGATGTACGCGATACGCCCGTCGGTAACAGCAATCGTCGTGTTCGATTCGAACCGCGGACTCGTGCCCGCGTTGTCGCGAAGCGCAATGCATCCCGTGATGACGAGATCGTAGGTGGCGGTGTCATCGCTCATGTTGTCTCCTCTGCCGGGTAAGGCTGGCCGATGGCTGCGGGCGGGACTGCCTTCTTGATGAACCCTGCCAGGGCGATCAGCGTCACGACATATGGCGCCATGAGCAGGAAGTCGCTCGCCACCGTGACCCCGGCGTTCTGGAGAGCAATCTGCACGGCATCGGAGAACCCGAATAGGAGGGCGGCGCCGAAGGCCTGCCACGGCCGCCAGTTGCCGAAGATCACCGCGGCAAGAGCAATAAACCCGCGACCCGCAGTCATGCCTTCGCTGAAGAAGTTCAGTTGACCGAGCGATAGATACGCACCAGCGAGACCGGCGAATACTCCTGATAGGCCAACGCCTATGTATCGAACACGATGAACGTCGACACCCACAGTATCGATCGCCGCGGGTTTGTCGCCGGCGGCACGCAGCCTGAGTCCATATGGTGTGCTCTTGATCAAGAAAGCGGACAGGGGAACCGCGATAAACATCGCATAGACGATCGGCTGGTGTTGGAACAAGATCGGCCCCAGGACCGGGATATCCGCAAGGAGTGGAATCGGCATGGGTTTCATGTCCGGTGCGGCAGGCGAGTTACCCGTGACGTCGAAGATCAGCTGCAACAAAAGGCCGGTGATTCCAAAGGCGAGCATATTGATAGCGACACCGCTCACGATCTGATTCACGCGCAGCGTGATAGAGAAGTAGGCGTGAATCAGCGCAATAACGAGTCCGAAAGTCACCGCGGCGAGCACCCCCAGCATGGCGGAGGCCCCTGCCG
>BDTL01000204.1 GCA_002898115.1 bacterium BMS3Bbin02
AACCCGAAAGCCCGACGCCCGTGCCACTCCCCGATACCGACGTCATCTACTCCCCCATTGCATCTTCCCAGTCACCATTGGGGAATCTCGCCGAGCGGCCCGTCACCGGAGGCGGGCCCTTCGGTGCGCCGACCAGTTTTGCGGCGGACCCGGCGTCGGTCCGTATTGACCTCGCGGTTGTCGACGACGACCTCTACATCTCGGTCGGCACTCCACAGGATGCGTCACTCCTACGGGCAACACTGAGCGGTGCCCAGATCGAGTTCGGTGACCCGGTGACCTGGCCCACCGGAGGCAACGACCCGGTGTTCGGCCGGAGCGACGCCGGTGTCGGCCTCGTCAACCTCCCGGACCGGACCGCACAAACCGGTGCGGTGCCGTTCAAGGACGGTTGGGCATGGGTTGCAGATGACCTGGTCGCGATAGGAGAACCGGACAACTACTCCGAAACACCGCTCGACCTACTTGGCGACACGTTGCTCGCAACCAACGGCGACGTGGTGGTGGCACTCACGAACCCGGTTCGACGTCTCAATCACGGCATCGTTGGTGACGGTATCGAAGGTGCGGGCTTTGCGGTCATCAATGACGACGGCACGGTCCGCGCCCAGGTCGTCCTCGACGCCCCCGATGTCATCGAGGGTCGTTCCGCCATGCTGGGTGACGTCACCGGGAACGGAGAAGCCGAGATTGTCGTGACCCTGTCGAACGCCGAGGTGGGCGCCTGGGTTGCGGTGTACGACCTGGACGGCACGTTGGTTGCCCGGAGCACTGCAATAGGTCTTGGCAACCGGTGGCGCCACCAGATCGCGATCGTGCCCGACTCCGCCGGGCCCGTCATCCTCGACGTCGTCACGCCTCATATCGGTGGCACCCTCGAGGCGCTCCGGTTCGTCCAAGGTCGGCTCGAACCGGTCGCGACAATCGGCCAATACTCGACACACACGATCAACTCACGGATCCTCGACGGCGCCTACATCGGCGACGTTAACGGTGACGGCGAGTGGGAGGCCCTGGTACCCAACCAACCCCGCAACCGTCTGGTTGCGCTCTCATTGCGTGACGGAGAGTTCGTCGAAAAGTTCTCACTGGAGACTCCCGACAAGAGCCGGTCGGAGTCCAACATTGCTGTCATCGACTGGCAAGATCGCACGGTGGTCGCGGTCGTCAGCGTCGACGGTGTCGTCACGCTCTGGATGACCAACCCCTAGAAGTCCCGGGGCCATTCCGGCTGTTCAAACCTCTGGATCTCGATGAGGTTCCCATCGGGGTCCTTCAAGAACGCGTGGTAGATATTGAACGCGTCGTTGCGGCGCGGTTCGTGGTCAAGGACAACACCCCGTTGCACCATGCCGGCGCACACGCCGTCAACATCGTCGGTCACCAGCGTGAGAACAACCCCGGACGGTTTCGCCTCACCCGACGAGCTCTGGCAGAGACCCACAAAACCCGTTTGAGAGATCCGGAAGAACCGACAGTGTGCCTCCTGCATCACGTACGGCAACCCGAGACCATCCCGGTAGAACACCGTGGACGCTTCGAGATCCGCAACGGTCACGAATATGACCGCCTGGTCAAATGGCGCCTCGCTCACGATGCGGCATCAATCGCAACGGCCGCGGCATCAAGGCGCGCCAGCGTTCGATCCTTGCCCAACGCGGCCACCGATTCGAACAGCGGTGGGCTCACCGATGAGCCGGACAACGCAACTCGCAGCGGCTGGAATCCCTTGCGCGGGTTCAGGCCCTCGGTTTCAAGCATTCCCCGCAGAGCGTGCTCGACAGAGTTTGTAGAGAAATCATCGAGGCGAGCAAGAACCTCACGTGCTGAGCGAATCGCACGACCCGCATCCGGTTTTGCCATCACCTTCTGCCACGACGTCTCGTCGTAGGAAATCTCCGCGAACAGGAACCGCATCTGTGGGGCAATCTCGGTGAGCTTCTTGGCTCGCTCCTGCACAAGGGGTGCCATCTCGGCGAGCACGGCTCGCTCATCGGCAGTGAGCGCACGGCCGAGATCCTCCTCGACAAGCGGTGTCACGGTCGCAATGAAGGCATCTGCGTTCATCCCTCGGATGTAGACACCGTTCATCCACTCCAACTTGACGGCATCGAAGATTGCAGGGTTCTTCGATACCCGATCCAACTCGAAACGTTCAATCATCGCGGCGCGGTCGACGACCGTGTCGTCGTCGCCCGGGTTCCATCCGAGCAGCGCCAAATAGTTCACGACGGCATCAGCCAGATACCCGGCGTCTCGGTACGCCGCAAGGGCGGTGTGGCCGTGACGTTTCGAGAGCTTCTTCCCATCTGGCCCCATCAGCAGGGGCAAATGCGCATACGTCGGCGGCTCGGCTCCCATGGCCTCGGTCAACAAGATGTGTTTCGGGGTCGAAGACAACAAGTCCTCTCCCCGAATCACATGAGTGATCTCAAAATCGACATCATCAACCGTGCTGGCGAGGTGATACGTCGGCGTGCCATTCGACCGCAAGATCACAAAATCATCAACCTGGACGTGGTCGAACCGGACCTCGTCCCGCACGACATCTTCGAACACGGTCTCACCAGGGCGCGGGACCGCAAACCGAACCGTTGCGGACTCCCCTGTTCTCAGACGCTCCTCAGCTTCTGCCGGCGACACCTTGTACCGGCCGTCGTACGCCGGCGACATCCCCTCACGGCGGGCCTCATTGCGGAACGTCTCCAGCTGCTCGGGGGTGGCAAAGGAGTAATACGCCTTCCCCGCCTCGACCAGACCGGCGGCGACCTCCTGATACCGACCGAGCCGCTCAGACTGGCGGTACGTCTCGTGAGGTCCACCCACGATGATGCCCTCATCCCATTCAAGGCCGAGCCACCGCATCGACGCGACGATGTCGTCGGAGAACTCCTGGGTGGAACGCTCGGTGTCCGTGTCATCGCTGCGCAGAATGAACACGCCGTTGTGGTGGCGAGCGAACAGATAGTTGTAGAGGGCCGCCCGGGCCGTTCCGACATGGAGGTAGCCGGTGGGTGACGGTGCGATCCTGACCCGAACGCTCATGAGCTCACCGTGTTCGTAAGTACACCGATACCCTCGATCTGTACTTCGATCTTGTCCCCCGGGTTCACCGAACCGACCCCTTCCGGGGTACCGGTGAGAATCACGTCGCCGGGCAACAACGTCATGATCTTCGAGATGTACGACACGAGATGACCGACACCGAACACCATGTCAGCCGTGGAACCCGATTGACGGATCTCGCCGTTGACCCGGGAGATAATCGACAGCCCCTCCTGAGGATCGACATCGGTGTCGATTGCGGGACCCAGCGGGCAGAAGGTATCGAAACCCTTGGCGCGGGTCCACTGACCGTCGGTCCGTTGATGGTCGCGCGCCGTGATGTCGTTCGCTGCGGTGTAGCCGATGATGTGAGGACCGACATCCTCAATATCAACATTGCGGGTGACCGTTCCGATAACGACCGCCAGCTCGGCCTCGTAACTCAGCTCGTTCGACGACGCTGGGTACCGGATCTGCTGCATTGGGCCGATCACCGTTGTCGGCGGCTTCAAGAACAACAGAGGCTGCTCCGGGACCTCGTTACCCATCTCCTCGGCGTGACCCACATAATTGCGACCCACACACACGATCTTGGTCGGAATGATGGGGGCGAGCAAACGAGCTTCTTCCCAGTCAACGACAGTTTCCGTCGGCTCCCAGGCGACGAACGGCGAGCCGCGGTAGAGCCGAATCCCCTCCGGTTCAACGCCGCCATAGGTGATGTCGTCGGTCTTCGTATCGACGCGAACAATCTTCATGCAACAAACTCCGTACTGGTCACGTTGTTAAACCGGAAGGAACCGTTCGCCCGCCTGCATCCGTGCGGCGATCTGCGCGGGCACCTCCAGCAGAACAGATTCCGGGATCGCATCGACCAAAGCCCGAGCCCGAGCGTTGTCGTGAGAGATGTTGGCGAACGCCGCCTTGCGGGTCTCGACCATGGCGCCGGCGTCGTTGCCTCGGTAACCGGCGATCGTGAGAGCGACCTCGACGTCTTCGACCATCGGACCACGCATGTACCGCGATGCCCGGGCCCCCGCGATGAGAGCTAACGCGTACTCAACGTTGTGATGGTTCTCGTCATCGGCGATGGGAAACTCGGCGTTATCAATCAGCTTCAGCACAAACCCGGTATCCGGACCGGGGCGACCGAAGCCGGGGCCGGTGGGCATTTGCTCGGGTGCGGTGATGTCCCCGGGACGAGTCGGTGTCCACCGGCGCGATACTCCGACCTTAGCGGTCGGACGTGGAAGGTCGGAGAGTCCCAATTCAATATTCGGCTGCTGTCCCATCGTGATTACTCGCCTCTCGTCAACGCAGTGGCCCCATGGTACCCGGTACTTCCCGGGTCAAACGTACTCGCGCCACTCGTCATGGTCCGGGGTTTCGCCCTTCACAATTGCCATGTAGCGCTCCTGGACAAACCTCGTGATCGGACCCGGTTTGCCAATACCGATCTCACGATCGTCGACCTCGCGCACCGGGGTTACCTCGGCGGCCGTGCCGGTGAGGAACAGTTCATCGGCGAAGTACACATCGGATCGGGTAATGACTCGCTCCGACACCTCATACCCGCCGTCGCGGAGAATCGTCATGACCGAATCGCGAGTGATGCCGGCAAGAATCCCGGATGCGACGGGTGGGGTAAACACATCGCCGTTGGAGACGAGGAACAGGTTCTCACCCGAGCCCTCGGACACCATGCCATCGTTGTTGAGCAGGAGCGCCTCATCGTATCCGGCGCGCAACGCTTCCTGTTTCGCAAGCACTGAATTGAGATAGCCTCCGGTCCCCTTGGCGTTCGGCATGAACGAGTTCTGGTCGATGCGCCGCCACGAGGACACTTTCACCCGGATTCCGTTGCGGACACCCTCGTCACCGAGATACGTCCCCCACGGCCAGCACGCAATCACGAGCATCGGATCGGCGGCCTGCGGGTTGAGTCCCATGGACCCGCCACCGAAGAACGCCAACGGTCGGATGTATCCCTCAACAAGTCCGTTCTCGCGTACGACGAACTTCACGGCGTCGACGAGTTCCTGGGTCGAGTACTTCACCGGAATCCAGTACGCCTTGGACCCCTTGCGGAGACGCTCCATGTGGTCAGTGAGCCGGAACACCTCGGTCCCTTGGGGTGTCTCGTATGCCCGAATCCCCTCGAATACACCGGTCCCGTAGTGCAAACCGTGGGTTAGAAAGTGGAAGTTTGCATCCTCCCACGGGGTCATTTCACCATTGATCCAAATAAGTTTTGTCGGTTCCATCGGTTACTCCTGCGTCGTGTCTATCAAACGAGGCCCGTGCCATCCAAGGATAATTTCAAATCGTTCCTGCCGGTGTTTCGGCGATCCGCCACGTGAGAGCTCGTGACTTTCCGGCGACGGGAACCGCACCAACTCGGCTTCACAGCCAGAGGATTTCAGCGCCGTGAAGAACTGCTCCGCCTGCTCGATCGGGCAACGAAAATCCGCCTCTGAGTGTAGAACCAGAGTCGGGGTCATCACCAGATGGGCCATCGAAAGAGGCCCGGCGTCCCACATCTTCTGAATGTCGGTCTGGTTCGACAAACCAGTGAACATCCGGGGAAACCACGGACCGATGTCCGACGTCCCGTAGAACGACACCCAGTTGTACAGACCGCGTTCGGCAACTGCCGACTTGAAGCGCTGATCGTGAGCAACAACAAACGCAGTCGCCCAACCACCATAGGAACCGCCCATGACACCCATCCGGTTCTTGTCGAGCCGTGGGAACGCGGCCGCGGCGATGTCGACCGCGGCGAGAATGTCGAGTAAGTCGGGCGGCATCTCTTCGTGCCACCTCCCGATCGCGGCACGAACATGATCATTGCCGTATCCGCTTGAGCCTCGTGGGTTCGTGGCAACCACACCATATCCGGCGCCTGCGTACACCTGGAACTCGTCGAAAAACCCATAACCGTATTGCGTCGCCGGACCGCCATGAATGTTGTAGAGCAGCGGCACCTTCTCCTCCCCGGCGGGCAGATACACCCACCCCGCGATGCTCACGCCATCGTGGTCAATGGTGAACTCCTGCGGAGCGACAAGATCCGCTGCTG
>BDTL01000205.1 GCA_002898115.1 bacterium BMS3Bbin02
CACACCTCCTTCTCATCCACGGACCCCCCGGGTGGGAATCCTGTGCGGTCCGTTGGACCATCTGTGCAGCGTACACGGATCAGCTACCCGGCGCCAGGAACTTCCTGGTACCGAGAGATTGAGTTCGGGGGGAACGAGATAAACCACGGCCCGTTGGGGCCGTGGTTTATCGGCGTCTAAAGGTTGACGCCGGATCCGGGCTGGGCCTCGTTGGCGAGGACCGCTGTTGTGCGGAGATCGCTTCGCGGCGCCCTGCCGGTAGTGGGTCACTGCTGTCGTGCTCAGGCGAATCTCTTCGAGCCTGAGCTGTGTGACAGGAACTACTCGACTTCGACGATGGAAACATAGACCATTTCCTGCATCGTTCCATCGAGCGGCGTGGCCGCGATGGAGGGGGATTCGTACTTCATGGCACCTCCTTCCTGGTGTCGACCCTGGCGTCGCAATCTCTGCGGTTGTGACGCCAGGCTGAAGTGTGAAGCGCGGTCGCTATCGGTCGTTGACCATTGACGTGTCATAGATCGGCGGCATGAGAGTGCCTTGTAGGGACGATCGCATGAGTGTTGGTGTTGTGTACGTCATCTGTTTTCTTTCCTTGATGGTGTCGGTGCGCTGTCACAACGCTCCGGGCGTCGGAAGTCGAGTCATCGACCGCCGCCGCCCGGGTCACGTTCTAGTTGCAATACAGGATTGATCCATCCCATTTGCAGTGCGAGTCTTCCAACGCGCCTGCCAAGGTGATCTTGGCGAGTGCTGGTGTCGTGTACTTCATGTGTCTCTCCCTCCGCGGTGCTGTTGGATGCCGACCAAGCCAGGTCAGTTTGTGAGTGGTTTCGCAGCTCCAGAACTGCGGGGAGTTCTAGTGCTGAAAAAGCAAGAGTGCCTCGTTCGAGACCGCCACACCTAGGTGGTGGTGTCGCACCGATAGATAGAGCCGTCCCAGCATTGATCCGTTTGCTGAAGTGCGCCTGCCAGAGCTGTCCTGGTGACTGCTGGTGTTGTGTAGCTCATGTGTCCCTCCTCTCCTCTCTTCATGGGTTCTCGGCTAACCCCGAAGGGGGGTCGCCCTTCGCGGTCCGGGAGTGAACTATCTCGTCGACATCCTTCACGGTTGAGGTCTCCGTCCCTCGCTGTCGTGGCGGAGACTGGTGGTGATCGTTCACCATGGTTCCTTCCTGCCGCCTGTCTCGGGCTCTGGAAGGAGGCAGATCCACCATCCGGAGCCCGAGTTCAGCGCTGCTACGACGTCTTGACGCAGTAGTAGATTGAGCCGTCCCAACAGTCGTCGCCGCCGCTCAGTGCGCCGGCGAGTGCTGTCTTGACGACAGTCGGTGTCGTGTAGTTCATGTATCTCTCCTTTCGTCTCCGTGTTACATTTCGGG
Source organism: bacterium BMS3Bbin02 (assembly GCA_002898115.1). Classification (GTDB taxonomy): domain Bacteria; phylum Actinomycetota; class Acidimicrobiia; order Spongiisociales; family UBA5794; genus BMS3BBIN02. The sequence goes on from BDTL01000205.1 coordinate 1,383, forward strand.
TACCCCCGTTGGGTCGTACCCGGTGCGGTCAGGAACTGGCCCCTCCCGACCCGATGTTCCCTGTCGCTCAACTCGGGTTGTGGATGGTGGAGCTTCCACAACCCACAACCCGGCTTCGCGTCGCTGCTATCAGATGCAGAGATAGATTGAGCCGTCCCAACAGTCTCTGGTTTCACCAAGTGCGCCGGCGAGTGCTGTCTTGGTGATTGCTGGCCTCGTGTAGTCCATATCTTCCTCCTCTCCTCGTCGCAAAAGTGTTTGTTCGGGGCTGCCGCTCCAAACAAATCGGTTGGTCGTCGCAGTACGAGATTGGTCCGTCCAACTCGCGGTCTCCGTCGCCGAGTGCGCCGACCAAGTCAGCGACCCGCCCTGGCTGTTTTACAATCGCTGGTGAGGTGTAGCTCGTACTCGCTTTCCTCTCCATTCCGTGATCGTGTACGGGTTACCGCGCCATCGGTGTAAGCAAGGGCGTGTTAAGACTCGCCGTTGCAGTACATGATCGAACCGTCGTATTCGCAATACGGCTCGAGCGCCCCTGCCAAGATTGTCTTGGTGAGTGCCGGTGTTGTGTAGTTCATGTGTTCCTCCTCCCATATCGCCTCGCGCTGACGTCGCACACGTGGTTGCTCACCGTCAGTTGATGTACCGGATCTTGAAGAGGCTCGCCAAATACAAAAACGGGCATGAATGCCCGTTTTTCGTCGTGAACGCCGTTGTTGAAACGACAGTGAATGTACAAAGCGCGGTCGCCCGAAGGCGTTGCCACGCGGTTCCCTCGTGTCGTGGAACCTTCCCTACCGTTCATCCCTCGCTCCTCAAGCCCTTGCCCTCCAATGCGATATTGGCTGGACGCCTGTGGCGAGCTCGTGGAACGAAAACCAGGATCGATGCGACCGGACAGCGGATGTCCGTCGCACGCTTCCTACCTGTTCACCCTCGCCTGCGTTAAGCCCATAGCGCAGTGAAACCACTATAGGTGGTTGTTACGGTTTGTGTAGGGAAAATATTTGCCATCGTGGATGCGCTGCTCTTCGAGATATATCCCTCTCGGGAAAACGGAGGGGATCGTCATCCGGCCATCGTGCTTCCGAGAGCGGCCCCATCCGCAGTGCCCACCTCGCGCAAGCACTCCAAGCCAGGTGTTGTAGCGGTGAAACCCCCTAGTTTATAGGGGTTCTTACTGCAGTGAGGGAACTCAGTTTCTTGAGGGCATGTGCCGGCGTCCATAACTCTGCGGGCCGACACCGCGGGGAATTCGAAGATCGCCGTTCGGTGGCTAACGGTTACCGCACAGGTGTGCGTTTCTAAAATGGTTCGATCGACCTATGACCACCAAGCGTGTTTAGCGTCTCCTTTGGAGATAGTCGCGTACGCGACGTGGGACCCGACGGGCTCTTGCGGACGCCGTCCCCAGCCACCGACTGCGCCATTCGTGTTTGGTGACTTTTCCCTGCTGGACATCTTCGACAACACGTCCGATGAGCCGTTCCGACCCGACCGGGCGGTCACGCCAAAGCTGACCGTCTCCATGGAAGCTGTGGAGTCCGTCGATGGTCCCGCGGCACCTGTGAACCACGATCGTCGATTCGTCGGTCGTGAACGCCCAGATCTCACCCCATCGGGGAGCATCCGCCGCGACAACTCGTACTTTCGCGGGGGGACGGATAGTACGTCCCATTGACGGTCCGTCAACGGGGATCCAAACGGCGTCGCGTTCAAGACGTTTCCGCAGCGCTCCGGCGACAGCGGCTGGTTGACCGCTCATACCTCGACGACGAGGCCTTCTGTCTTGAGCTGATCGACAAATGTGCGTAAGTCGACCGCCCACTGCTCTCGGGTGACGCCGTCGAAGAGATCGAATAGCTTGCCCTCAAGAGCGTCGATCGCGGTCGGTTCCTCGATGTTTGTCCATATCAATGTCGCGACCGGGTTGAGAGTTAGTAGCTCTTCATCAGAATCACTAACGATGACCGCTTGATCGTCGAACATTTCGAACACAATGTTTGGGTTGCGTGCAATCTTCATGGTTGCCCACCTCGTCGGCTGTGGAGTCGTACTGACTATCGGAGGTTCCACCCCCGGACTGTAGGTCACTCGTCCAGCGTACCGTCGGCTAAGTCCGTAAACATGGCAGCTGCCTCTGGATCGAGGAACACGACGCTTGCCGATCCGGCCCTCCCCACGGTCCCGGGGGCAACCTCGTTCGTCAACGCGTCCGACGGTGTCAGATACGCCGCGGCCGCGATTGTCACGAGGTCCTCGGTTGAGAGGTCGGTCCACGCGTTCTGGAGAAGCAGGTCCACCATCAATGGGAGAGAATCGATGCCCATCGGCTGGATCATGTCCATGGCGGCCTGCATGATCCGACCCTGGTTGAGTGATCGGGTGAAGTCGCCGCCCGGCAGGCCCTTGCGGATTCTGGCGAGTTGGAGTGCTCGTTTCGGGTTCAGCTGCTGTTGGCCGGCGGGGAAGTTGCTCCAGTTGTTCCCACTCGCCATTGATGTGGGCAGGTCGATAAAGAGGCCGCCTAGTTGTGTGATGAGGGCGGTGTAACCCTTGAACCCCGTGATGATGTATCCCTCAAGGGGGAGGCCGGAGAGTTCGATGGCGGTCTCGAGCATGACTTCCGGGCCCCGCCCGGCCATCAAGTTCGTGAACTTGAAGTCTCCTTCGTCGGTTGTGACGTAGGTGTCGCGAGGGATTCCGAGGATTGCTCCGGTCTGCTCACTTGGGACCAAACCGATGATATGAATGCTGTCTGCACGAAAGCGGAGTTGGTTCTGGCCGACTCTGGCATCCGATCCGAGAACCAGAATGAGGCGAGGCGAGTCGCCCAGCCATGGCGACTGGCCTTCGGGTCGGCCACCGACGATGCGCCATATGTCGTCGGCCTTGACCCCGAACCAGACGGATTCGCCGACGTGGATCGCAGCAACGGTATCCCCATCGTCGCCGAGTGTGCGCACCGTTGCCGTATATGTCAGGTCACCGACCGGCGCAGGTAGCGACGCCAGGAACGACATCAGCCCCTCCGGTGCGTTGGGTTGTGGATTGCGATCATCGAGCCAGTAGCTGTAGAGCTGTCCGAGGGCAGCGCCGAGTTCGGGGTCACCATCTCCGGTCACGGCGACGGTGAGGATCGGTGCCGTTGTCGTCGTCAGTTCGGTTGATGTCGTTGGAGCTACCGTCGACGTCATCAGCGACGTTGAGGTTGAATCTGGAACAGAGGTGTCGACAGCTTCGTTGGCGCCCGAGCACGCGGCCAGGACAACAACGGTGAATGTCAGCAAGAGGAGAATAGAGAGTCTGCGCACGGGCGAAGAGTGTACCGGTGGGGTTCTCGTATGCCCACCCGAGTCGGTGGCGGGTGGGATGCTTCGTCGAGATTGACGAAAGAGCGTAACATCGTGCCGAACAAGGAGACATCGTGCGAGTTGTGATAGCTGGATGTGGTCGGGTTGGAACCGACCTTGCGCGTTCGCTGGCCGATATGGGCCATGACGTATCCGTCATTGACGATCGCGCCGACGTGTTCAAGAAACTCGGATCCACTTTCGACGGAACCACCCATACGGGTCGGTCGTACGACGTGGGTGTCCTCCGCGACGCAGGTATTGAGGCCGCTGATGCGTTCATAGCGGTCACCAACTCCGACAACGCCAACCTGATGTCGGTGCAGCTCGCAAAGAAAGTTTTCGGTGTCGGCCGGACCATTGCGCGCCTCGATGACCCCTCAAGGGCAGACGCGTATCAGACGCTCGATGTGCAGTACGTCGCCGGCGCCAAGCTCACGTCTCGTGTCATCCTTGAGCAGGTTGTTGAGAACGAATTCCACCATCACGTCTCGTTCCCCGACGGCGACGTCGAGATTGTCGATATCGTGCTCGCGGAAGGAGTGGTGGGTCTTACCGTCCAGGATCTCGAGATCGAGGGGGCCTTGCGAGTTGCGGCGGTCAGACGCAACGGCACCACCTCGATCCCTCACGACTCGTACGAGCTGAAGCCACACGATCTTGTTGCCGTGGCAGCCAAGTCGGGCATTCGTAAACGCGTACGGCGGTTTCTCAGAGAACGCGAGACATCGCTATGAGGATCCTCATGATCGGCGGGGGAAAAGTCGGGTCGTACCTCGCCCGCAGCCTCAGCAAGGCAGGCCACGTCGTGACCGTCATAGAGGACACAGAACGGCGAGCCCGCGGAATCTCCGAGTCCGCTGATGTGCTGGTTTTCCACGGCGACGGTACGGATGTGGAAATGTTGCGGTCCGCTGACGTGGAGCGAGCCGATTGGGCGCTGGGCGTCACCGGCCTTGACGAAGTGAACCTTGTCGCCTGTCAACTCGCTCAGACCCTCGGAGCCAAGCGGACGATCGCACGCCTGAACAACCCCGCCAACCGCCCGACGTTCGACGCACTCGGCATTCCGGTGGTCGCGGTCACCGACCTCATGGTCAAGGTCATCGCCCAGGAGGTTGAGGTCCCGGACCTCAGCCGGATCGCGCTCATCGGCGAAGGCCAGCTCTCGTTATGCGAGATCGAAATCCCCGAAAGTTTTCCTGACACACCACTGTCATCTCTGACGTTCCCGCAGCCGTCGATCTTTGTGACAGTCGTGTCTGATGGCAGGGTGTCGGTGCCGCGGGCAGACACCCGGCTTCGTCCCGGGGACCGCATTACCGCGGTGACGAGCGTCTCCATGGAGAAAGATCTCCATCACGCAATCATGCACGCTGGAGAAAGCGCACCGTGAGCGAGGATCCGGACGTCCGACGCCATGGAGGCCTTCTCGACGACATACGCGGCGGGATCACGGCGTTCGGGATCGAGTTCCTTGTCATGGTTGTTATCGGAGTGTTCGGCATGGTGGTGGCCGCCATCATCATCGCGGTGACCTGATGGTTCGATCAACGTCGCGAACGATGCAAGCCAGGGCACAAACGTGCTGATCAAGCCGGTCCGA
>BDTL01000206.1 GCA_002898115.1 bacterium BMS3Bbin02
GCGTTGAACACCAGCAACGCCGCACTCGCAGTTTCCTGCTACACGACTGACGGCGTATTCATGCCGACAACACTTCCGACGTCATCGGGTGGGGACCTCGAGAAGGCGTACGCCGGAATATTCGAAGTGATTGCGCTCGACATTGCGTTCACGTTCGAGGAGGTCGTGGTCACCGGCGGCGACTATGCATTCGTGCTGACGAGCAGCAGCGGCACACAAACGGTGCTCGCGCCTGAGGTGACAGCTTCCGAATCGAATCGGGAATTGTTCGTGTTGCGACGCGAAAGCGGTGACTGGAAGATCGCCCGCTACATGTTCAACAAGTCGGAGTGAACCCATGAGCCGGTCCGGGCGGGAGTGGGTCTGTTGATCTGACTCCCGCACGGGCCGTATCGTCCGGGCTAGTCGCACAACCTCACAACGCTGTCTTGTGTCTCGATGAGTCCATCTGCTGCGAGGGATGTGGTGGCTTCGATCACGCTGGATGTCGGAAACTGTGTTGCGGCGACGAGCTCCGCGATGGATTGGGGAGCTTGTCGAACCAATGCACGGATAACGGCGCCCCGGACCTGGCGTGTCGACCCTTCGAACTTGGTCTGTCGGGGAACGTCAAGAATCATTCCGGGACCGGCGCACCAGGACTCCACAGGGCATTGTGTACATGCAGGTTGGTGGCTCCGGCAGATCGTCGCTCCCAGGTCCATCATGGCCTGGTTCCAGTCGCCGGCGGGTTCGGCAAGGCTCTGGTGAGCAGCTACGTCGAGCGCCCGCCCTCTCAGCGGCTCGCCGTACCACCGGCTCAATACTCTGCGCAGGTTGGTGTCGACCGCGGCCACGTGCTGACCCAGCGCAAACGCGGCGATCGCTCGGGCTGTGTACGCGCCTACCCCCGGAAGCTCCTGGAGGCCCTCTATTGACGTTGGCCACCCGTCCCCGGCAACGATCCTTGCGGTTTCGTGCAATCGCTTGCAACGGTTGTTGTATCCGAGTCCGCTCCATATGGCGAGAGTTTCTGCGAGGGATGCTTCGGCGAGATCCGCGACCGTCGGGTATTGCTCCATCCAGCGTTCGAAGTACGGGATGACCCGATCGACCTGCGTTTGTTGCAGCATGATCTCGGAAACCAACACATCGTAGGGGCTACCGGTGTCGCGCCACGGGAGATGCCTTCGCTGGATTCGGTACCAACTGAGAAGGGCTGCGGCGCGCTCCTGCTCAAGCGCACTCATGGTGTTACGGCGCTGCAGTTGTTGTTGTTGTGGTCGTCGGCGGCAGGGTCGTCGTGGTGGTCGTGGTCGTGGTCGTGGTCGGTGGCAGGACTCCAACCCACACTCCCACAGTCGAACCATCATCGATGAGATCCCCGGGGTTGGGGATTTGGTCGGCGACTAGACCAACAAGACCTGAATCTGGCGCAACATCGAGATCGGCGAGAACCTCGAGCTGCAATCCGATGAGGGCTAAGGCCGCGCGCGCGTCATCCACCGACATACCGACGAGGTTCGGCATGGCGACCTGGATGAGCACACCAAGGGTGAGCGTGATCGTGTCGCCGGCACGCACCTCCGTTCCTTGAATGATGTCCTGGTTCGCGATCAAGCCGCCGAGACCCGACGCGGCCGTTACGTCAACGGTCTCCGTGTCGAGGATCATCGTCAGACCTTTTTGGCTCGCGAGGTTCTGCGCATCCTGGACCGAAAGGCCCACAAAATCAGGTAGGGCAAACGGTTCCGGACCCAACGACATGACGATTGTTACCGGACGCTTGCGGTCCTGAAGGTTGTTGGCTCCGGGTTCAGAGCGTATAACTAGACCTTCTTCGACATCGAGGCTGAATTCCTCAATGACCTGGATATCGGAGAAACCGGCGCGATCAAGAGTGAGCCGCGCAGACTCTTCGGTCATGTTGGCGACGTCGGGTATGAAGACCGCGAATGGACCGCCGGAGACCACCAGGTCGATGCTCGTTCCGGCTGGGTGATCCGATGCGGGGAGTGGGTTCTGGCGGAGAACCGTGCCTTCCTCCGCGCCTGAGGTTTCGTCGATTGTGATAGTCCCGACGAGGAACCCGTTGGCAATGATCGACCGTTTGGCATCCTCAATGTTTTGATCGACGAGGCTCGGGATCTTGCTGGTCTCTTCTCCCTTCGAGATCCAGACCTCGACGAGAGTTCCAGGGAGGACCCGGTCTCCCGCGGGAGGATCAGTCTTGATAACCAATCCGGCGTCAATGTTGGCTGAGAACTCAAGTGTTCGACTGACTTTGAGATCGAGTGCCTGGAGAGTGGAGAATGCATCGTTGTCGGCCTGCCCCGCCAGGGAAGGGACTACGACGTCTGCAACCACCGGATCAGGCGGCGACATCACCCGGGACAAGAAGAACAATCCAAGACCCAGCACAGCGACAAGACCTACAACCATGAGGATGTACGTGAGCTGTGACTCCCTTTCCTCCGGTGGTGGTTGGTACGAAACATGCCGACCTACTTCGTCCGGTGTTGCAGTAGGTGGCGGTGGTGGCTGGTTCGCGGTGTACGCGCCGTGAATGACCTGTGTCGCGGCATCGGGTTGCGGGGTGGGCTCAATGGGAGTCTGAGGTTCGTAGCCGACGGGCACGAGTGGCGGAGGTGCCAGACCGGGAACAGCGGTGGGCGCTTCACCACGTAAGAAGCGGAGAAGATCGTTGCGCAGCTCAATCGCAGATTGGTACCGCGCACCCGGGTCCTTCTCAAGACATTTCTCGATGATCATCTCAAGAGCCGCAGGCACATCGGCATTGATACTTGAGGCTGGAGGGGCGAGTTCAGACACATGCTGGTACGCGACAGCAACCGGGCTTTCCCCGCTGAATGGCGGTTGTCCGGTGACGAGTTCGAACAGAACGACTCCGAGCGAGTAGATGTCCGACCGGCCATCTGCCGGGAGACCCTGAGCCTGTTCAGGGGAGAAATAGGTAGCCGTGCCGATAACAGCGCCGGTCTTGGTCAGTTCCTCTGAATCGTCGAGGGCGCGTGCAATCCCGAAGTCCGTGACCTTTACCGATCCATCGGGCGTCAGGAGGATGTTGCCGGACTTGACGTCGCGGTGGAAGACTCCAGCCTCGTGGGCAACGGTGAGCGCCGCGGCGGACTCGGCCGCGATCTCGACCGCTCGCCGCGCTAGAAAAGCTCCCTCGGACCGAAGCACGTCTCGGAGGGTGCGGCCGTCGATGAGCTCCATCACCATGAAGTACGTATCGCCCTCTTCGCCCCAGTCATAGATGGCGACGATGTTGGGGTGTGTCAGGTTCGCGGCGTTCTGCGCTTCCTTGCGGAATCGAGAAACGAACGCCTCGTCACGGGCGAACTGTGGGTGCAGCATTTTGACCGCGACGCGCCGGTTGAGGAGCTGATCTTCCGCCTCCCACACGTCAGCCATGCCGCCACGAGCAATGTGTCGCAGCAGTCGATACCGGTCGGAGAGTATGCGTTCTTCAGTCACAGTGCGTAGATGGTACCCGTGTTTCGGGTAAACGAGGCGTCGAGTTACTTGGGAATACTAAAGAACGCTGCGAGTACCTGTTGTGCGATTGGCGCCGCCAGCGCTCCTCCGGTCGCGCTCTCGCCAATGTCCCCCCCGGACTCCACAATGACGACGATTGCGATCTGATCCTCTCCTGGATTCGGGGCAACCGGTCCGAAGCCGACGAACCACGCATGGGGGGTGCTGTCCGGAACTTCGGCAGTCCCGGTTTTCCCGGCAATGCGGATGTTCGGCACCGCAGCTCGGCGACCGGTCCCGGAAGTGACGACGCGTTCCATGAGGCCTGCAATCGTGTCCGCCGTTGCTCTACCGATCGCTTTTCTCCACACCGTAGGCTCGGTTCGAGAGACGACATCGGCCCCGGCAGTGAACACCTCCTCGACGACGAAGGGGGCCATGATGTCGCCACCGTTTGCGACTGCTGCTGTTGCGAGGAGCATCTGTAGTGGTGTCGCTTGCACGTCCCGCTGACCGATCGCGGTCTGCGCCAGTCCGGCATCGTTGAAGTCGAAGGTGTTGGGTTGCGGGAGGGATGAGGTGAGTGTCTGTAGCTCGAACGGGATGTCCCGGTTGAACCCAAACTCTTCAGCTTGCCCGACCAGTCCGTCGGCGCCGATATCCATACCGAGTTGGGCGAACGTGGTGTTGCATGACCGGATGAAGGCATCCTCCAGACTCACCGAATCTCCGGCCGTACATCTGTTACGAGAGAAGTTTCGGATAACGGCGGTTGAACCGGGCAGATCGAGGGAGGTCGGATCGGAAAAAATAGTCGATGGGTTGGCGACGCCGTTTTGTAGCGCTGCCGAGAGGGTGATGATCTTAAAGATCGATCCTGGCGCGTACGATTGGCTCGTTGCGCGATTGAGCAGGGGAATGGCGGCATCTTCTTCGAGCGCCTGACCAAGCCCAGCCGCTCCTATTCCTATAAGAGCGTTCGGGTCGAAGCTGGGTTTGGAGACCAGGGCAAGAATCGCACCGGTCGCCGGATCGATTGCTATTACCGCACCACGTTGCTTACCCAACGCGTCCGATGCGATCTGCTGCAGGTTGTTGTCGATCGTGAGACGGAGTCCTTTTGGGCGCAGATCGTCTCCGAAAAGGGCGGACAGAACACCGGAGATTGTGGCGTCACGGTACGAGGTCAGATCGTCGCTCCGGGTTGCTTCAAGACCTGTCGTCCCGAACAGAAGCGAGTCGTAACCGACGATGTGGGCGTAGAGCTCGCCGTAGGGATAGGAGCGTTGGAACACCGTGGGGTCATTTTCGTCCTGGATCGATTCCGCCACCACCGCGCCGTCTCGCGTGATGATCGTCCCACGTTCTCGACCGATCCTCGTTGTCGCAACCCTGAGGTTTCTCGGATCGTCTCGATAGTCCGGGCCTGCAATCAACTGTTGATAGGTGGTTGCTGCCACGAGCAACAAAAACGAAAGGAACATGAGAAGAGCGAGGTGGCGGATCGGGGGATTCATACGCTGCGACCTGTGTGTGATATTCGTGCCAACAGGGCGACAAGAATCATGTTGGCGAGGAGGCTGGATCCGCCGTACGACATGAAGGGAAGAGTGATGCCGGTCACTGGGAACAGACGTAGCACGCCGGCGAGTATGAGAAGTGTCTGGACGCCAAGGACGATGGTGAGCGAGGCGGCGAGGAACTTTCGGAATACGTCACGTGTGCGCAGAGCTATTCCGAAACCCGCCGCAACCAACAATGCGTAGGCCGCAATGACAGCCACTGATCCGGCGAAACCCATCTCTTCAGCAACGGCAGCAAAGATGAAGTCGGTAGCCGCCGCGGGAATCAAGTCAGGTCGACCGAGCCCGATGCCGGAACCGGAGATACTTCCACTCCCCATCGCAAAGAGGGCTTGGACGATCTGGTAGCCGGTGTCGGAGTAGTCGTCGAAGGGGCGAATCCACGCGTCGACCCGCCGCTGCACATGCGCGAACGCTTGGTAGGCGACGACTCCGCTAACAGCGACGAACAGACCACCGGCCGCGAGGTAGGAGCGTCGACCCGTCGCGATGTAGGCCATCCCGACGAATAGTGCGAACAACAACAACGAGGCTCCAAGGTCGCGTTGGTACACCAGGACGATGAACGCTACGCCACCAGCGATGATGATTGGTCCAAAGTGGCGCAGGGGAGGGAAGCCGAGACCGAACACCCGCCGCGTATGGACAGACATCGCAACATGGTTGTCGGCGAGGTACGAAGCCAGGAACAATGCAAGGAATAGCTTTGCGAGTTCTCCGGGTTGGAAACTCAAACCCCGGAAGCGGACCCAGAGTCGTGACCCGTTGATCTCAGCACCGTGGATCGGAAAAGAATCCGGCAATAGCGGCAGCAGCAAGAGAAGGACGCCCACAGTGAGAAATAGATAGCGGTAGCGCCGCAGTTGGCGGACTCCCTCTCCGCGAAGCAGGAACAATACGAGGGCTGCCGCCGCTCCCGCCAGCAGCAGCGACCAGCGCTGAATCGCGGCAAGGTCGGCATCAAGGCGGTAGATCTCGGTGAACCCTATGGCCGCCAGGATTGCTGCCAAAGGGAGTAGGTACGGATTCGCCGCCGGAGCCCACCGCCGCAGCGCAAGGCTCACAGAACCGAACGAGAGAATCCAGACCACGAAGGTGAGTGCGACCTGAGCATCGAACCCACGTCCGAGGGTGAAATTCACCATCGCGACACCGAGGGATGCGAGGAGCGACGCGCCGACGAGGAGCGACGCTTCGGCGTTCCGGTTCATTGATCGGCGTCGACGACAACCACAGTGGTGTTATCGACACCCCCGGCTCTGTTTGCGGCTTCGACGAGGCCCCAGGCTGCGTCGGTCACAGTTGTGGTGTCAGCCAGGATGGCTTCGATGCCGCCCCGGGTGACCATATCGGTGAGGCCGTCGGAGCAGATGAGAACTCTGTCCCCGGAATGGAGGTGTAACTCGACGCTGTCGACCTGGAGGCCCGGTGTGCCGAGGACGCGAGTGACGATGTTCCGGCGTGGATGCTGCATAGCCTCGGTCGGGTTGAGCTTGCCCGCCCGGACGAGCTCACCGACAAATGAATGATCGTCCGTGACCTGGGTCAGCGTTCCGTCGCGGAAGAGGTACATACGCGAATCGCCGACGTGGCCGACGTCGAGGTGCCCATCAGGGTGGAACATGCCCAGGGTGAGCGTCGTGCCCATTCCTCGTCGTGTTCTGTCCTCAGCCTCCGCTTTCAGCACCGCTTCGTTCCCGGTACGGACCCGTGCGGCCGGATCCGGCTGTTCTTCAGGCGTTGGTGCAATAGCTGCTGCGAGAGCGACGCGTGAAGCAACGTCGCCCGCGGCGGCGCCACCCATACCGTCAGCGACCGCAGCGATCAAGATTTCGTCAGTCGCACCATCGTGTTCGGGTGCGACACAGTCCTGGTTGCTCTCACGAACCAGACCTACGTGTGTTGCGCTCGACCATGTGTATTTCATCGGACCTCGAAGATCGTCTTTCCTATCTGGACTGTATCGCCTTTTCCTAGAGATGTCGGAACTGTTATCCGGCGACCGTTGACATAGGTGCCGTTCGTCGAGCCCAGGTCAGTGAGGAGGACCTTGTCCTGTTGCTGGCCGATGCGAGCGTGGAAGTCCGACGCGTACGTATCGTCGATGACGAAGTTGGCTTCCTCACTACGACCGATCACAATCCCGGCTCCGATTCTGATGGTCTGACCCGCCATTGTTTCGGACCTGATAACAGCAAGCTCGTCGGCTACTTTCGTCTTTTTCGAGCGCTGGCCCGGCCCAACATGAGCACCTATGGACCGGGCGATCTGCCACAAGAACAGATACACCAGGGCGAGAAAAATGAGTTTAAGGATGTTGAGGAAGAGCGCGGGCATTCGTGCCACCAAACCGTTCAGATGTATGAATTGTATCGAGTGTCCGGGACATGTGACGCCAGATAGATGGTCGCAGCCCGGCACGCGGTCGGCGTGCGAGCGGCTCCACCGCGAATCGACCCACAACTCCTACAGTTTCGCACATCGGTCGTATACCTTTACGCAGCGCGCGGCTCAGGACCGGGCTTCGTACACTCTTTTGAGTGTGAGACGGTGACTCCCGACGTTGATGTAGTCATCTGGTCGAACCAACACAGGAGTCGCAGCGACTCCGATGTCATTGACGCGAGTGCCGTTGGACGATCCAAGGTCGTAGATCCACGCCTGACTGTTTCGGGCAAAGAGCACTGCATGATGGCGGGAGACATCCGCTTGCATGATCTGAACATCACAATCCTTGTCGCGCCCGATCAAGCTGCGGATGTGGGTCACCGGGTACGCGACATTCCCTGACGTCCCCAGGAGGTTCGCCCACGGCTCTTGAGGGCTGGAGACGGTCTGAGATTCACAGCGCATCGAGCGCGTTGGTAGGGTGGGATCGCTGATGATTGTGACCGACACCGGGCCTTCCAGCCTCCAGCCTTCTTCCATAGCGGTCGCGGTGATCACCTTCTCAAGGTCTGCCGCCGTGGTCGCGTCCGGCACCAACGGCAGGTTTTCCGGATGGAGGAACAGTGTGTACACGTTCGGAACGGATGGTCCCGTCGGGTGGTCAAACATCTCGAGGTCGGCGGTCCGAAGAATCTTGTTCTCAATGTCGAGTCGTTCCGTCTTTCCGCCGAAGACAGTCGCTGAAACGCCTTCAAACAGGCGTTCGAGACGCAATTCGATACGACGTGCAAAACTCATACAGGCTGTATTGTAGGTCATATGCAATTATGCACTTTATGACTAGTCATATCACCACTCAGAGGAATGATGGCGACCACAATCGGTGGTTGTATGTACACTCGGAGTGGCCTTTGATAGGCTCTTGCACGGTAGGCAACACACTCGAAACCTCTCTGGGGATTACATGAAACTTCTACTTCTTGGTGCCGGCGGCTTCCTTGGTTCACATATCGTTGAACTCATGATTGCGCGCGGTGATCATGAGATCATCGGCGCCGATATCAGCGACGCGAAGCTCGCGGGAATCGAGGGTTCCAACTTCGAGTTCATCAAGGCTGACTTGATGGGGAACACCGAGTTCGTCGAAGACCTCATCAAAAACGCCGACGTCGTTGTTGATCTCATCTCAATGCCGAATCCATCTCTGTACGTGTCGGATCCGTTGAAGATCTTCAATGTGACATTTCGACGAAATCTCGAGGTTGTCGACCTCTGTGTGAAGCATCAGAAGCGACTCATCCAGTATTCGACCTCTGAGATTTATGGCCGTCCGCAGGCAAACACGTACCAGGAGGACATCACCCCTCTGGTCATGGGTCCCGTGACAAACCAGCGATGGATTTACGCGGTATCGAAGCAGATGCTTGAGCGCGTGATCCACGCCTACTCGCTTCGCGACGAACTCGACTATTCGATTATCCGACCGTTCAACGCGATCGGTCCACGTCTCGACTACCTGGTTGAGAGTGGAACCATGGGTGGCCCG
>BDTL01000207.1 GCA_002898115.1 bacterium BMS3Bbin02
GATACCACGAAGCAGAGTGGTTGCGGAGGCGCTTCGATCCGCGATGAACACCGGCGGCTTTAGTTCTCCCAAGGCGCCCCCGCCGAGCCACTATGTCGTTGTTCTTGAGCGATTCGTACTAACTCGTGATCGGGAATTTCTCGAGTCCCGTTAGGACGAGTGTCGAAACCTCTCCGGATTCGATGTCAACGATGCGGATCGCGTGGTTGTTTGTGTCGGCGACATACAACACCCTTCCATCAATCGCCAGACCTCCTGGTTCCCAAAACGTTGCCCCCTCACCGTCTTCAAACCCCGCGCCGTCACCGATCCAGGTCGTGGTCAGGAACGTTTCAACGTTTATGGTTTTAAGTTTCGAGTTATACGAGTCGGCAATGATGAGCTGGCCGGCAACGATGTCCCATACAACGGCTGTGGGGTGCTGGAGATGTACTTCTCCTCCAATGCCGTCAATGTCACCGTAGTCCTGAAGATCGTTGGGCGGTCCTGCAACTGTCCCGGTCCGTCCGGCGTCGTTCCCGGTATCCGCCCATCGAATCGCACTCGACTGGGCATCTGCGAAGTACAACAGACCGTCGGGAGAAAACGCTAGTCCCGTTGGTTGGGCGAGTTGCGCTTGCGACAGTGGCCCGTTGATGTTGCCTTGCTGGGAGGTTCCGACCGCGGGCAAGGCAATGTTCTGGGTTTGGTCGACGATCCAGATCTGATCCATGCCTGCCATGGCTACATAGAGAACACCGTCGCGTAACGCGAGTCCCCATGGGTAGGACAGGCGCACCTCATCCAGGAGGGCGATAGCCGGAGTGGTACCGATCTCTCCGGTGCCTGCCAGCGTACTGACCTCGCCGCTCGCCAGGTCGATCGCACGAATCACATGGTTGTTGGTGTCCGCGACGTACAGCGTGGATCCGTCATTGGAAACCACGAGCCCTTGTGGACCATCGAACTGCACCTCGCCACCAGAACCGTTGATTAGTCCCGCGATTCCGGTTCCGTAGGCAGCTAGAACCTCGCCGGTCGTCTTGTCGACTCTGAGGACTCGGTTGTTGCCGGAGTCCGCAATGAACAGATCGGAAGCCGAGACCGCAACACTTCCTGGGAATGCCAGGGAAGCGTCGGGACGAGGTGGAACCTCGGGAGCCGGGGGAAGGGGAGTCCTATCGATCGACTCTGCGAATTGTGCGGCCAGTCCGGCTACAACCGGTTGCACGACGTCGTAAAAGCCTGTTCCGGTTTGTCCGCCAACGATGTTCCCCGCCGGATCGATGAGTATCAAGCTTGGCCATTCTTGGATACCCCAGCTTGACCAGATCGTGTATTCATTGTCGTTGACGACCGGGTAGGAGATTCGGTTTCGCTCGACCGCGGCGACGATGTTGGCGGTCTCTCGTTCGTTGGTGAACTTTCCCGCGTGCACGGTGATGACTACCAACTCTTCGGGGAACTCTTCTTGCAGCCGATCTATGTCCTTGAACGCTTCGATACAGGTCAGGCAACCGTAGGACCAGAAGTCGAGCAGGACGATCTTCCCTTTGAGGGATTCGAGCGTCAGGGGCTCATCGACGTTGATCCAGTCGAGATCTGGTGGGAACTCCGGTGCGGGTTCTTTACCCGCGTAGTCGACAGGCTCGGTCGTCGTCGGTAGAAGTGATGTAGTCGTGGATTCGCCCCCGCTCGTCGAACACGCCGCTGCGACCAGGGCAAAGGCGAGGGTGGCTATGACAAGCCCACGGCTTATTCGGGAATTGGTTGTGCTCACGAACTGTAGGAGAAGAACGCGATATCGAGTCCCATCTCGATCGCACGGTGGAGATAGGAATCGCCGATGTCAGCAGCGCCTTGCCGTCCCATCGGATAGGCGCCCGTTGCGGCTGCGGCTGCGGCTGCGGCGAGCGACAGGGCTTCAAGGTGAGCAGCTTGATCCGAGACGCCGACGACCCGAGTCGAAACACCTTCGGTACCGGCGGTCGTGATACGTGCCATCGCTGCAGCCCAAATCCCCTTTATGGGGACAATGGTTACCGATTGACCCCACGCGTCGGTATCTGTTCGTCCCCATCGCGCGCCCACCGGGTCGGGGAAGGGGATAGCTGTGCCGCGACGTAGTGGACGGCCCGGCTCGGTCCACGCAATCTCGATTTCGAGCACCTCACCGCCGCGGGCGATCTCGTGACCGGCCAGCGCGGGACCGATACCCTGACCAAGATTCGCATTGACGACAAGGCTGCGCCCGGCAACTTCGAGATCGTCCGAGAGCGAACTCGTGAAGTACTCGGCTCCTCGCCAGGCAACACAGTCGATGTTTGCCTCAAGACTGTCTTCGAAAGCCGGCCGTGGGTCGGCTGCGTCGGTAACGAGAACGTCGTACGACGACAGGTCGATAGCTCGCTCGACTCGCTTGTCGGTAACCGAATGTTCCTCTGCAACGAGACCGAGTTTCTGCAGTGAGAACTCATTGAGGAGGATTCTCGCGGCGCGTCGTCCTACCTCTTGGGTGGCTTCGATGGCGATTCGCATATCAACGTCGCTGGGGAGCGGACGCGACCGGTTGCCACGTTCCTGAGATCTCCGGTTGCCGGACGGGACGAAGCGCGTAGGCGGCGGCGAGTGCCGCTCCCGCGAGCGCTGCGATAACGACGAGCGATGGCCGTACTTTCATGGGAGCAAGGCTAGCGGGTCCTTGATATGAAGCGACAGTTCGAATCCCGGGGGTGGTGCAACCGCTGTGATCGAGCATGTACCCACATCAGAGGGGTACCCGACGCAGGCGACGCGCCAAGAGGCTATCCTCGGGAGTGCTCCCAGGGCATGACCTGGGCACGGCACAACGAGCGAAGTCCGGTGAGATTCCGGCACTGTCCCGCAACTGTGATGCCATTTGGCTAGTCAGGTCGCCTCGTAGCGCTGTGGTGGTGCTGCGTTTCGGAGGAGAAGGCTGTACCCAAGGCGAGTCACAGCAGATCCTCCACTGAAGGAGGATTCCTCTCAATGAAACGCCTTAAAGCCCTGATCTCTGTGTTTGTAGTTGTCGCTGCGGCCTGTGGGGGAGTAACCACCGACCCAACTAGCGTTCCTGCTGCCCCGGGGGCGCAGAGTTCGGCTACGACGACAGTCGCTCCTACGACCTCCATGGCGCCGACCACCACCACGACCGAAGTTCCCAATGATGGGTTCCCGGTCACGGTATCGACAGCGAACGGAGATGTCGTACTCGACGAGCGCCCGGTCAGCATCGTGTCAATCTCACCGACGGGGACCGAAATGCTGTTTGCGATCGGCGCCGGTGACCAGGTTGTTGCTGTCGATTCGTTCTCCTACTACCCGCCGGGGACCCCGGTCACCGACCTGAGCGGGTGGCAGCCGAATGTTGAGGCTATTGCTTCCTACGAGCCCGACCTTGTTGTGACGTCGGGGGACCCGGACGGTCTCATTGACGCGCTGTCATTGCTCGGCATACCGGTGCTGATGGCTCCCGCGGCAGCCACGTTTGCAGACGTATATGGCCAGATCGAGCTGCTCGGTGCAGCGACCGGGAACATTGGCGGCGCCGCCGAGTTAGTCGCGCAGATGCAGACAGACATTGCGGATATCGTTGCCAACCTCCCGACGTTCGAGAATCCGCCGACGTACTATCACGAACTGGATCCAGGTTTGTACTCGGCGACTTCATCGACATTCATCGGGACGGTGTATTCCGCTCTTGGACTTGTCAATATCGCCGACGAAGCAGATATCGACGGCTTTGGTTTTCCCCAGCTTTCCGCTGAGTGGATCCTCGACCAGAACCCCGACTTTATCTTCCTCGCCGACGGTAACTGCTGTGGTGCATCTCCGGAGTCGGTTGCTGAACGCGCCGGTTGGGGTGGTCTCAGCGCAGTGATCAACGATCGTGTTGTCGTGCTCGATGACGATATAGCGTCTCGGTGGGGCCCCCGCATCGTGGACTACATGCGGTCGGTTGCGAACGCCGTCGGAGTCCTCGAAACGGCCGGTTCTTAGTCCATGGAGGAGTCCCGCTCCGGGTATCTGCCGTTCGGCTGGTTGGTCGCGGGCTTGCTTACGCTGATCGCGGTGGGACTCTTCAGCATTCTCAGTGGTCCGATAGACCTTGCAGCCACCGACGTGTTCAGGGAGTTGATGAACCAGATTCCCGGAGTATCGGTTGAGAGCAATCTGTCAGAGTTGCAGTCTGCGATTCTCACCGATATTCGGTTGCCGCGCGTCATCCTCGGAATGATCGTCGGGGGCACGCTCGCAGTTGCGGGCGGCGCTTATCAGGGTGTCTTCAGAAACCCGCTTGCTGACCCCTGGTTACTCGGCGTGGCTGCCGGTGCCGGACTTGGCGCCACCCTGGCCATATCGGGCATTGTGAATCTGTCTTCCGCTCTCCTTCCGCCGGCTGCATTCATTGGGGCGCTGGGGGCCGTTGCGCTTACATACTTTGTGGGGTATTCGTTGCGTGCCGGGCGTACCGCGACGACGTTGATTCTGGCCGGTGTCGCTGTCGCATCGTTCCTGACGGCTCTGCAAACGTATGTGCAGCAACAAAACAGTGAGACCCTTCGTGAGGTGTACTCATGGATCCTTGGCGGCCTGCAGACGGCTTCGTGGCGTGAGGTGCGTTTGGTACTTCCATACGTTGTTGTGTCCGTGGGTATCGTGCTGTTCCACGGTCGACTGCTTGATGTCATGTCGGTTGGTGACGAAGAAGCATCAGCTCTTGGGATCAACGTCTCGCGGGTGCGGCTCACCGTGGTCATCTTCGCAAGCCTTGGTACGGCAGCCGTTGTTGCCGTATCCGGACTGATCGGCTTTGTTGGGATCATTGTGCCTCACACGGTTCGGCTCATAGCTGGATCGAGCTACCGCCGTTTGTTGGTGTTATCAACATTGTTTGGTGCAGCGTTCCTGGTACTTGCCGACGTCGCTGCTCGGACGGTCGCGGCGCCGGCAGAGCTTCCTCTCGGTGTCATCACTGCGTTTACGGGTGCGCCTTTCTTTGCGATGATCCTGCGCCGCGCCAAGGGAGGCGCCCTGTGAACGTCAGCATCACTGCAGTGTCGGCAGGTTATGGCGCGAGGGTCGTACTGAACGAGATCTCGCTGGAGGTCCCGGGCGGGTCATGGCTTGGCATCATCGGACCCAACGGCGCCGGGAAGTCCACTCTCCTACGTGCCGTTGCTCGTCTGTTGCCTTACGACGGTTCGATTGTGTTTGACGGTGAGGAAATAGGCACCCTCGACCGGCGGTCGGTGGCGCGGTCGGTGGCGTACGTCCCGCAGAGCCCAATTTTTCCCGAGGGAATGAACGTCACTGACTTTGTCCTTCTCGGCAGGACGCCATACATCTCGCACTTTGGCACCGAGTCAAAGAGAGATCTAGAGATTGTCTTTGATGTGCTCACGACGTTGGATCTCATCGAATTCCGCGAGCGTCCCGTTACGACGCTATCGGGCGGCGAGGCTCAGCGTGTTGCACTGGCTCGAGCATTGGCCCAGCAGGCGCCACTGGTGCTCCTGGATGAGCCGACGGCAGCCCTCGACGTCGGCCACCAGCAGGATGTGCTCGATCTCATCGACGAGCTACGGAGAACCCAGCAGTTGACGGTGATGTCGACGATGCACGATCTCACGTTGGTCGGGCAGTTTGCTGATTCGTTGGTTCTCCTGAGCAACGGTGTCGTGGTTGCTGAGGGCGGCGCCAGTGACGTTCTGACCGCCGCGACCATCAACGAGCACTACGGCGCGAACGTCCGCATTCTCCGGGACGATGTTGGCAATCCGGTTGTTGTTCCCTGGAGGAACGGTCGTTCAAGGGGCAGTCTGTGACGGCTACCGTGAGCATGTGGATAGGAGAAATCGCATGACCGATGTCCCACCGACCGACGATCCGATCCCGGAACTCCGTCGTGCTCCTTCTCTTGTTCTGGTCAATACCGGTGACGGCAAGGGCAAGTCGACCGCTGCGATGGGAGTCATGATCCGGGCGGTGGCTCGTGGTTGGAAGGTCGCCGTTATCCAGTTTCTCAAGTCGGGTGATTGGGCGACGGGGGAACAGAAGACAGCGGAACGCCTCGGTGTCGACTGGTGGGCTATCGGGGACGGGTTTACCTGGGATTCGGACGACCTCGACGAAAGTGCCGCAATCGCGCAAGAGGCATGGAACAAGGCAACAGACGTCATATCGTCCGGGGAATATTCGCTGGTGATCCTCGACGAAGTGACCTATCCGTTGATATGGGGCTGGGTTGACCTCGATGAGGCACTAGCCGTCATCGAGGCGCGTCCCGATCATGTGAACCTTGTTCTCACCGGGAGAGACGCGCCGATCCAACTCGTCGAAGTTGCGGATACGGTCACGGAGATGCGCAACGTCAAGCACGCCTTCGAGCAGGGTGTGCGGGCAAAAAAGGGGATTGACTTCTGATGCGGCGTCCGCATCGAAACCCGTCGGAGGTTCCGTGGCGTTTGTGCTGATCCTGGGTGGAGCCCGGTCGGGTAAATCGACCGTTGCTTGTCGACTTGCTCAGCGCACAGGTGCGGACGTCACGTTCGTCGCAACGGCCCGCCCGGTGGACGACGAGATGCGCGCGCGGATCACGTCACACATCGAAGATCGACCCACCTCCTGGACAACGGTCGAAGCTCCGCTGGATCTGTCAGCGGCGGTAGCAACCATTGATCAGGCCCACACTGTGATCGTTGATTGTGTAACCGTGTGGATATCCAACCTGGTTGTCGAGCTTGGATTGACTGACGATGAGGTCTTGTCGCGTGTGAGCGAGCTTGTAGATGTCTGTCGTCAGCGTGATGCCGTGACGGTGCTGGTCTCTAACGAAGTCGGTATGGGGGTAGTGCCGGGAACGGTGCTCGGGAGGTCGTTCCGGGATCTTCAGGGGTTCACCAACACCGTCATTGCCGCGGGCGCAACCAGCGTAGGATTGGTCGTAGCTGGTCGTGTTCTGAACCTGGACGCTCATGAGGATTGGGTCGTGTCGTGAAGGAATGGCAGTCGGACGTACTTGCGGTGCAACCTGATGCGGATGCACAGGAAGCCGTTCGTGACCGCATCAACGACATCGTGAGACCGACCGGGTCGTTCGATCGCCTCGACGCCCTAGTCGTTTGGCTTGCCGGATGGCAACGCACGGAACATCCCCATATTGACCATCCGGCTGTCATTGTTTTCGCAGGCGACCACGGTGTGGTCGTAGAGAATGTGAGCCAGTATCCGACGACAGCCACCGCAGTAGCAATTCGGATGATCTCGGGGGGTCACGGCACGATTCCGGTGCTGGCCAACGAAGTCGGCGCCTCGTTGACCGTCGTGGACTGCGGGGTCGGGAACCAGACCGAGAACCTCCGCACAGCCTCAGCGCTGACCGAAGAGCAGATGCAACAGGCCTGGGATCAAGGAATTGATGTAGTTCGGAACCTCCCGGAAACCACTGATCTGCTGCTTCTTGGAGATGTGGGCATTGGCAACACGACTTCCGCCGCCGCGATCGCGTGCGCGTTGTTGGGTTGGGACCCGGACCTGGTCGGCCGTGGCACGGGTGTCGACGACGAAACTCTTGCCAGAAAACGAGCCGTCGTCTCTGATGCTGTTTTTGGTCGGAGTTTGATGGAGCCCCTCGAGTGTCTGCAGGTTCTTGGAGGGTCCGAACTGGTTGCCGTCGCGGCCGCAACCGTTGAAGCCCGCCGCCGTTCCATTCCGATGGTCCTCGACGGTTACGGTGCCACTGCCGCTGTTGCTCCCCTCGAGATGATTCTCTCCGGCGTCCTCGATCATACGATTGCCGGTCACCTGAGCAGTGAACCCGGTCACCACAAGCTGCTTGTGGCTATCAAGAAGGAGCCGCTCCTTGACTTCCATCTGGGTCTGGGTCAGGCATCGGGGGCAGTGATGACGATTCCGATTCTCCGCATGGCGATTCGGGCAGTCCTTGATGTCTCCACGGCAACTGAGGTCCGGCAGCGATAGTGAACGGACTCCGCAGATCGTTAAGCTTCCTGACACGACTGCCGGTCAGGTCGGAAGAGCTCACGAGTGCCGAACTGGCACGAGCAATTCCCTGGTTCCCCGTCGCCGGTGTCGCCATCGGAGGTACTGTCGCGGCCGTGTTTTGGGTTGCTGCACAGGGTCTGCCGGCGACCCTCGCCGCAGTGCTGGCAATTCTGACAGGCGCGGCGATCACCGGTGGATTCCATGAGGACGGACTGGGGGATACCTTCGATGCACTTGGTGGAGGTTGGTCCACCGAGCAGATGCTTTCCATCATGAAGGACTCCCGACAGGGAACCTTTGGAGTCCTCGCCATTGTGGGCAGTGTCCTGGTGCGAGTCATCGCCCTGGGCGCGTTGCCGACGATCGTTGGTGTCTGGACCCTCGTCGTGGCTCACGCGTTGGCCCGCGGCGCCGTTATCGGCGTCATGGTTGTATCGACGCCGGTTGCGACCAGCGGTTTAGGTGCCTCATATGCGAGGGAGCTGCGTCGACCAGTTGCTGCTGCGTCAGCTCTCGTCGCGACCCTTGGGGCTGTCGTCGTGTGGGGTGCCAACGGGCTGGTCGTCATTGGTGTCGTTCTGGTCGTGGTCGGCCTCTTCATGATCTGGGTTCATAGAAAGATCGGGGGATATACCGGCGACATTCTTGGTGCCGCTGAACAGTTTGGTGAGATGGCCGTCATGGTGACCGCGGTGTTCATGGTTGGCCGGGGTTGGGATTTGGCGAGCTGGTTACCGGTGTGATGACGGTCGACCTCGTCCGCCATGGTGCGACTGCATGGTCATCCACCGGTCGGTACACGGGTCGCACTGATCTGCCACTTTCGCGTTCGGGGCGTCAGGAAGCGGCGGCCCTGATGGAACCTCTGGGCAAACACGACTATCTCACGGTGTGGTCCTCGCCGCTATTGCGGGCCGTTGAAACCGCGTCTCTAGCCGGTTTCGTTCCTCACATTGATGAACGTCTTGCTGAGTTCGATTTTGGTGAGATTGAGGGGAATCGGTGGGATGACCTCTCGCCGTCCGTTCAGGCGGCGTTGGCAGCGTTCGATTCGTTTGTCGCGCCGAGTGGTGAAGCTGTGGTCGACTTCACGTCCCGAGTCCTTTCATGGTGGTATGACCTCGCCCCCGGCCGCCATCTGGCGTTCTGCCACGGCGGAGTTATCCGAGTGATCCAACGTCACCGTGGCGCCGACACCCTGGTGCAGACAGGGGCGGTAGTCTCGGTGCACCGCGGATAATCGGGTGCTCGATGCGCGACGAAACAGTCTTGCCGTGCAGTTTTGTCAGCCGATCAGGCGCTGTACGGCATCACCGATAAAGTAGGCGAGCACCCCGCCAAAACCGGCGATGAGAAGATTTGCGAATCCGTCTGCGACACGATTTCGTCTGGTGACAGATGCCTTTACCCAGCCAACAATGAACAACCCGACAGCGGTGAGCACCGATGCGATGGCGAGACCCCGTACCGGAGAGACATCGAAGAGGAATGGAACGACTGAGGTCAAGGATCCGACGAGGAAGAGTGCTCCCGAAAAGAACATTGCTTTGTACGATGATCTGACCTCGGAGTCGACGACGCCGAACTCGAGAACCTTCATCGAGTTCAGAAGCACGTCGTCGGTTTCGCTGAAGGCTTCGACGACTACGTCGAGCTTTTCCGGGGAGACACCGATGTCGGTGAACATCTCCGCGAGTTGACCGACTTCCATTTCGCGGTGGTCGCGGATGTGTTCGCGTTCGAGGCGGAGTTCCGCATCGAGGATCTCGCGTTGTGATTCTGTTGCAAGGTATTCACCGGCTGCCATCGAGATCGCACCGGCCACGGCACCGGCGAGGACGGTGAGCAAGATGATGGCGGATGACAGTCCGCCGCCGACAACGCCGGCAACGAGCAGCAGCGTCGATACCAAACCGTCGTTGACCCCCAAGATGATGTCACGCCAGTACTGGCGCGACTGACCGATATGGGGCTCGTAGGGAACGGTGGCATCGGATGGTGTCTCTCGCATGCGGGCATTCTATTCAGTGTCGGACTGAGGATTGTTGGCCGAGCGCGGTCGAGCGACACGCCGGTGGTGTTGTGGGGTACGGTATAGGTAATCGGAACGGAGGATTGTGTGACAGAAACGTCGCCAGCACCAGATCTCATGCAGCAGTTGAGCACCCATCCGTTCGTCAAGGGTCTGCCGACTCATGACGTCGCGTCTCTCGCCGAACTCGTACGCGCCGAGGAGTTCGAACCGCTCGATGTACTGTTCACGTCGGGGTCTGACGCTGACACGTTCTATCTCATCAGGACCGGAGTGGTCTCCTTGAAAGTCGATACGGGAAGAGCGGCCACCAGGCGGGTTCAGACGATTTCCGAGGGTTCGGCACTCGGTTGGTCGTGGC
>BDTL01000208.1 GCA_002898115.1 bacterium BMS3Bbin02
CGGTAATCCTCGCCATTGGTCAGGCTGTTGACGTAGCCGCAATCGGCGACGATGGTCCCGAGATCACCGAGCGTAAGACGATCCGCGTCGGCGCCGACAACCTTGCAACATCTATTCCCATGGTGTGGGCCGGCGGCGACGCCGCACACGGTCCGCGAAGCCTTATCGACGCGATCGCCGACGGGCGCAAGGCCGCATCGCAGATTCACGAGGCCTTCGGGGGAGTATCTGAGGCGCAGCCCAAGGGCCAAATGGTGAAACTCCAGCAGTTCCACCGTTTTGATGATCTCTATGACGAAATCGATCGAGTGAGTGTGCCGACGATTTCTACCGACCGGCGCATCGGACTGAGCGAGGTTGAGATTGGTCTCACGATAGACCAGGCTCGGTGCGAGGCTCAGCGATGTTTGCGGTGTTTTGCCAACATCCTGCTTGAGCCGGAGAAATGTGTGCTCTGCGCCCTGTGTGTCGATGTGTGTCCGGTGAAGGTCATATCGATCGTACCCGGCGTCGAGGTCGAGCCTGACAAAGTAGGTTCGACTGCGCTGCTGCTCGACGAGCGAGGGTGCATCCGATGCGCCCTCTGTATTGAACGGTGCCCGACAAATGCCCTCTCGATGGGCGTATGGTCGGGCGTCGGTGTGCCGACGGGAGTGTCGATGCCGGTGGATCTCAAGATGCCTATACCTGTGGGAGGTAGCGCGTGAGCCTGATGGATACCATACGCAAGTCAGCGCCCGGGCGCGCTATTTGGCGCACTCCGAAACGTGTGACTGACCGCGATCGCGCCGCCGCGCATTGGGGTAGTTTTCTGCTCCATATCTATCCGGTGAGAATGCGGCGCGAGCAGATCAGCTTTAAATGGTCCTGGTTCCTCGGTGTTGCGTCGATGGTCCTGTACGGGTCGCTTATCGCATCAGGCGTCTATCTCATGTTCTTCTACGTGCCGTCGCCGGCAACGGCGTACGGCGACATCGTCTTCTTGCAGACCGACGTTGCGTTTGGCCAGTTCATTCGCAACATTCATCGGTGGTCAGCGCACCTGATGGTCCTCGCCGTCGCTGCACACATGGCGAGGATGTTCTATCGGGGCGCCTACAAACCGCCCCGTGAGTTCAACTGGGTCGTCGGTGTCGTGTTGCTGGTCCTTACCTTGTTGCTGTCGTTCACCGGATACCTTCTGCCATGGGATCAATTGGCATATTGGGCGGTCACGGTGGGTACCTCGATGGCGGAGTTCGTGCCGTTTATCGGCAGTACCGTCGGCGCGATGTTGTTAGGCGGCACCGAAGTCGGCGCTCAGACATTGCTGCGGTTCTATGTGCTTCACGTCGCAGTGTTGCCATCGCTGCTTGTTGGCGTTATCACGATCCACCTATGGCGTTGGCGTAAAGATTCGATGCTCGAGATCGATGTGGAGGTTGGCAGTGAGTGACAGCAAACCGGCCGTACCCGGTGACCAACGAGTTCTGGGATTCGTTGAAGGGACGCCGCCAGTCGGTGATCGGAAGGTTCCCAGCGAAGAGGACCCGGTGATGGTGTGGCCGCACCTGCTGGTTCGTCACGGCGTGGTGGCGCTGGCGGTGATGGTCCTCGTTCTCGGTCTTGCGCTTTTCTTCGACGCACCGCTTCGAGAGATGGCCAACCCGACCCTGACGCCTAATCCAGAGAAGGCGCCCTGGTATTTCGCGGCACTCCAGGAACTCCTCTTCCGGTTCCATCCGCTGGTTGCGGGAGTACTCGTGCCAGGGGCGATCATCATCGGACTTGTTGCGTTGCCGTTCATCGATCGTAACCCCGAGACCCAGCAGCGAAGCCGTAGGATCGCCGTTGCGACGTTTACGATCTTCATGGTGGTGTGGATTATCTTGACAGTGATTGGATTCGCCTTCCGCGGCCCGAACTGGGGCTGGGTGTGGCCTTGGCAAGAATGGTATGGAGAGCTATGAGTGAAGACCTAGATCGAAGAGGGTTTCTCGCACGGCTATGGACATGGGGGCTGGGTATCATGGCGGGCGCTGCGGCGTGGACGTCATGGGATTTCCTCCAGCCGGTCGCCGGGCAATCCGGTGGACCCGTGGCGACGGTTACTCCCGATGAGATTCCGGCAGAGACGGTTATCGAGATCGCCGCGATGCGTGGTTACCTCACTGAATCTGAAGGTGAGATTGTCCCGATCTGGTGGAAGTGTCCGCACCTCGGGTGCAAGGTGCCGTGGTGCGAGAGCTCCGGCCAGTTTGAGTGTCCGTGTCACGGTTCGGTGTTCAGTCGCATTGGTGAGTACCGACGTGGTCCCGCCCCTCGTGGTATGGATCGCTACGAGTTTGAAATTATCGACGGCGTTGTTGTTCCGGACACCTCGAAGGTTATCCGCGGTGCCCCGGCGGGTACGCCGGAAACAATCGACGAACCGCCGAAAGGCCCCGAATGTATCGATCCGACGTTGGAGTAGTGTATGGCATCGAATGACACGCAACTTGAGCACCGCACCAATTCGTGGATGGTTGCCGGCCTTGTCCTGATGGTTGTCGGCCTGCTGGCGTTCCCGATCTACCGCTTCTCCGAACCCGCGGCGCGGGCTGCCGCTGCGGAGACTGCTCAGTTCAACCTCGCGGGCGCCGGTGAAGGCCTGTGGACGGCGACGTGTGCGTCATGTCACGGGTCGTTCGGGCAGGGTGTGGATGCTCCCGCACTCAACTCAACACAGTTTCTGACCATTGTGTCGGACGAGCAAATCTTTTCGATCATCGGCTCCGGTATCCCTGGCACCGAAATGGTTGCGTATTCCCAAACCTTCGGAGGGCCGCTGACGGACCAGCAGATCACTGCGCTTGTTGCTTGTGTGCGGTCCTGGGAGAAGGACGCACCCGATCGGCCGGATTGGCGGGACATGCTCAACGCTCCTGCCGGGGCTCATGACGAGGGCGGCGGCGCCGACCCGGGGCACGATGAAGGCCCCGCGGACCATGATGAAGATGGTGCGGACGACCACGCCGAAGCGGCAAGTGACGGTCCGCCGGCGTGCGGTCCCGGGTACGACGCGGCGTTGTTTGCGGATCATGACGAGGATGGTGCGGCCGACCATGACGAGGCCCCCGCTGCCGGCGATCACGCGGAGGATGGGGACGCCGATGCCGATGGTCACGATGAGGGAACCGTCGATCACGCCGACGAGCAGGCCCCCGCTGCCGGCGATCACGCGGAGGATGGGGACGCCGACGCCGACGGCCACGATGAGGAAACCGCCGACCACGCGGACACCTCGGGCTAACAGTTCGCTGCTCCCCTTGTCGGAATGGCGGCGTCGCGACGCGTTGCGCGGTCGCGGTGTACTCCCTAAGGACTCAGTGGACTCGGCATGAACTGTTCATGCGCGGATATGAATATATCGCCACCTTGCCTGGTTGGTCAGGTGGCGGAGCTTGCCCGGGGGGTGGCGCCGACTGATAGTTGGATCTGGTCAGCCATGACTTCACGCAGCAGGTCGAGGGCCTCGTTGATCTTGGGCGACGTGACCGAGTAGAACACCCGTTGGCCGTCCCGTCTGTTGGTGACGAGTCCCTTGCTCTTGAGAATCGAGAGATGCTGAGAGGCATTGGACTGGGAGATTCCGGTCGTCTTGCAGAGATCGGATACCGATCGTTCGCCGTCCCGCAAAGCATTGATAAGTATGAGCCTCTTGGGATCTGCGAATCCTTTGCAGACGCTCGCGTGGAGCTGATACAGCTCGTCTCTGATTTGTGACATGGCGGAAACTATGGCACGAATTGCGCGTTTTGGCTACTCCGGAACGGCAATATTTCTTGACCGAGTGTGTACCTGGAGTGTCGCGTGCGGCCCGCGGATTTGCCCGACCTTGGTCCCCTTCCGAGACCCTGTTAGCTGCGTGAAAAGCAAAATCGTTTGCATCGTGAATGTCCAGGTTTCATAATGCACCAGAGATATGCGCAAATGCGAATGTACGGAGACATGATTCCGATAGCCGGTCGGGCACTCTCCGTGCGAGGAGGATGCCATGACCATTGCCTCGGATGAGCTACTCGATTGCACGGGACTCCTGTGCCCGATCCCTGTTGTAAAGACGTCGAAAGCTATCAAGACGATCGACATCGGACAAGTACTTGAGATGGTTGCCACAGACCCGGGAGCACCCCCGGACATGGAGGCTTGGGCTCGACAGACTGGCCACGAACTCATCGAACAGACGGCCGGAGATGGTGAATACCGTTTCTGGTTCCGTCGGACAAAGTAATGGAGGTGGCGCGATGACGTCCCTAGGTGAGAAGCCATTTACGCTCGAAGAGCCGGACCCCGATGCCGGCGACAAACCCAAGAGGATGGCGCTTGTCGCTTCGAAGGGAGGCCTCGACGAGGTGTATCCGATCCTGATCATGGCAACGACTGCCGCCGCCCTGGAGTGGGAAGTCGGGATCTTTTGCACGTTCTACGGACTCGACATGGTGAACACGAAGCGGATGCATTCGCTGAAGGTGTCTCCGCTCGGGAACGCAGCGGCGCCACCACCACTCAAGGGCAAGGAGTTCGGCGTTCCGAACTTCATTTCGATGCTGCCCGGCATGACCACGGTTGCTACCAAGATGATGCAGGGCTGGATGAAGGACTCGAATATTCCAGACTTCGACGAGATGATGGAGCTGTGTCTTGAGGGCGGTGTCGAGTTCTATGCGTGCGCGACCACGATGGGCGTCATGAACGTCAAGCAGGAAGACATCATGCCCCAGGCGTCATGTCTCGGGGCCGCTGCCTTTCTTGACTTCGCCGCCGACGCTGACCTCGCCCTGTTTATCTGACCAACGAGACTGGACCCATACAAGAAAAGGAGGCCCGAGTGGATGACGACCCGAGGATTCTCTACGTGCAAACACATGGGATTGATGAGGTATCGAAGGCAGCGACGCCCTTCTACCTGGCTACCGCGGCGGCAGCCATGGACATGGAAGTGTCGATCTACTTCACGATGCACGGCCCCACACTGCTGCGCAAAGACAGCCGTGATCTAACGGTGAAAGAGGGCGGCGCACCGTTGTCGAGCTTTATCGACCTTGCCGTGGAGACGGGTGTAAACCTTCTCGTATGTCAACCGTCGCTCGATCTCAATGATCTCGCAATGGAGGATCTTATGGACGGTGTCCAGATGATCGGTGGTGCGGCGTTTAATGACATGGCCGCCGAAGCAGATGCGGTGATCAGTTTCTGATGTCAGTCACCGCACCTCCGGCTCCCTTTACCGCTGATCCCGGCGCGACCCTGTCACCCGACAGCTATCTCGACGTCGCCTATGAGGACAAGCTGGCACTGTGGGAAGAAGTGAAGGCCGACGATCGGTTCCCCGACTATCTGTACGGGTGTTACGAGTGCGGCATCTGTGTGGCGGCGTGTCCGTCTGCGCGTTTTTACGACTTCTCTCCTCGCAAGATCGCTCAGGCGGCTGCCCGCGAAGACGTGGAACTGATCTTCGAGCAGATGAACGACGACGTGTGGAACTGCTCGCAATGCTTCTCGTGCAACCGATGCCCTCGACAGAACTCACCCGGAGGGTTGATAACGCTGCTACGCGAGGTCGCGGTGCGCAACGGGTTGGGAACGGCGAAAGAAGCCCTTGAGGGGTACGGTCGTGTGGTCTACAAGATCATGACAACCGGTACCCAGATATCACCGGACATGCTCCAGCCCGATGCATTCCCTGACTGGGGACCCGACGTCGAGAAGACCTCTGACAACCTCGAGCTGTGGCGCCGAGCACTTCCGCCCGAGACGCTTCACACAACTGAGATGAGTTGGCAGGTGTCGGACGAGACACTGATCGAGCTCTATCTGATATGGCTTCACTCGGACGTCATGGACATGATTGCGGAAGCAGACGAGGGACTCCACATGATCATTCTTGATGTGATGGAAGAGACCCTCGAAGACGCAGGCTACGAAGTTTAGGAGACGAACCAATGATCGACTCAACATCCATTCCACTGTCTGCGATACGGAAGCCTCCGCTTCCCAACCCGGCCGACGCACCCACCGAAGATATCCGCGAGCAGCTCTACGAGCTGGAAGAGGCCGGTGAGCTAATTGTGCAGCGTGTGCCGGGGCCGTACATCGAGGTGATGACCAAGTACGGTCGTACCAAGAAGATCCCCGAGCAGATGACCTGGCATCACAAGTCGTGCGGTCAATGCGGTCACATTCCGGGGTATTCGACATCAATCTTTTGGCTCAACCGACAGTTCGGCATGAACTACGTCGATCCAACGGACCAGACCTCGTGCACGGCGTGGAACTACTACGCGTCAGCGACCTCGAACGCCGTTGCTCAAGCTGCGGTTGCGTCGAGGAACTTTGCGGCGGCGTATGAGACTGGTTACTTCCCGATGATCCACTGCGGTACGTCGTACGGGCATTACAAGGAGACGCGCCAGGAGATCGTGCACCATCCGGAGCTGCGGCGAAAAGTTCGCGACATCATGGCGAAGCTCAACAAGCCGCTGGTGGTTCCAGAGGAGATCGTCCACTACTCGGAGTGGATTCACGCCATGCGGGACCGAATCGCGAAGAAACAGGTACGGGACTTCTCCTCGATCACTGCGTCCATCCACCCTGCCTGCCACTACTACAAGCTCGTCACCGAGGACGCCATATACGACCCTGATATCTACGGAGGTCAGCGGACGGCGACGGTTACCGGCATCGTCGAGTCACTCGGTTCGACTGTCGGCGACTACAGCACGTTCTTTGACTGCTGCGGCTTTGGATTCCGACACATCCTGGTGCAGCGGGACTTCAGCCGCTCGTTTGCGACCCAGCGCAAGATCGAAGTCATGAAAGAAGAGGCGAACCCTGACGTGGTTATCACCCACGATACGGGGTGCGTGACGACGCTCGACAAGAGCCAATTTGCCGCCAGGGCGCACCAGCGCAATGTTGGTGTGCCGGTCCTGTCAGATGCCCAATATGCAGCACTCGCAATGGGAGCGCACCCGTATCGGATCGTGCAACTGCATTGGCACGCGACCGACTACACGGCGTTACTCGAGAAAATGGGAATCGACTGGGAGAAGGCCTGGGCCGAGTTTGAGGGGGATCTAAAACGCCTTGAAAGTGGCGAAATCGAGTACCTCAGTTGGGAGGACGCAGATGCCAAGTGATCGTGTCGTGGTGATAGGGGCGGGGCCGGCGGGGCTAGAAGCAGCTCGTCTGGCGGCCGAGCTGGGAAACCCGGTGACACTCATCGAGAAGATGGGGGTTGCCGGGGGTATGCCGATTCACTCCGACTATGCAGCGCTCACGCACCACTTTCGATCTGCGTCGGAAGCAATGGGGGAAATGGTGGCGGCGGTGACGTCCAACGACTTGGTCGACATGCGCGTCGGCACCGAGGTAGCGTCGGTCGAAGGCGAGCTGGGGAATTTCTCAGTCACGCTGACGTCGAATGGATCGGAGGAGTCCATCACCGCAGGGGCGATCATCCTGGCGACCGGGTTCAAGCACTTCGATCCGGGTCGTGAGACCCAGCAGTACCAATACTACGAATTGCCCGATGTCATCACGATCGCCGAAGCAGAGAAGATGCTGAAGGATGAGAACTTCGTGACACCATCGACCGGGAAGCCGCCCGAGCGTGTCGCATTCATCCAGTGTGTCGGTTCGCGAGATCGCCAGATCGGAAACGAGTACTGCTCAAAGGTGTGTTGCGGTATCTCATCGAAACAGGCGATCGAGATTCGCGAAATGGTGCCGGAGGCCCGGGTATTCATCTTCTACATCGACATGCGCATGTACGGCTACTGGGAGAACGAGATCTACTGGCCTGCTCAGGAGCAGCACAAGGTCAACTATGTCAAGGGAATCATCACGGAGATTCTTCCGAAGAACGGGCGGCTCGTCGTCCGTGGCGAAGACACCACGATGGGTCGTCCCATGGAGGTTCCTATGGACATGGTCATCCTCGCAGTTGGTATGGAACCCAGCGCGGGGACTACCGCAATGTCCAGCGTGCTCAACCTTCCGACAAACAAGTACGGATTTATCGAGACCGCTCATGACATCCTCGATACCGTCACGACCACCGTTCCGGGGATCTTCGCAACGGGTGCGGCCGTCGGCCCGGCTGACCTTGACGACTCGATTTCATCTGCGGGTGCAGCCGCCGCGAAGGCCGTTGCACTTCTGCGATCAGCGGCGGTACCGGTGTGACAACCGACCCGATACTCAACGGGCAGGTCATCGATACGCCAACCGCGCAGGAGTTCACGCGCATGGCGCTCGAAAAGGTGTCGGCACATGATCTCGGTGATATTGCCGGACGCCTTGAAGCGAAGTCGGAGTTCTTTCGCGATGCCCTGGCACCCGAGAGTGTGGGTTCACTTGACGGAGACACTGCCGCTGCGTTGCTCAGAATCGTGTTCTCAACTCGCCGGAAGGCCAACCTTATTCTGGGCACACTGACCCTCGATGGGTTCCGGCGCAGCGTTCGAGGACTGTTGTATGCAGACATGTCGCCGGGAGCACGCCTTGAGGAGTTCGCAGCATTGATCGACAACATCGGCAGAGATTTGCCGGCTGGCACCGGGCACGATCTCGGATCCGAGCTTCTGCACTTCACGGACCCGGATCGGTACTGGCTTTGGACACGGTGGATGTGGAATCCGCTCACGAAAACGGGAGCGCTTCCGCTTGTTGTGATGGAAGAGGTCGACCTTGACGGTGGATCGATAGCAGAGACGTATAGGAGAATCGGCATCGCGATGGCATTTCTCGATGGTGTTGGCGAAGCGGCAGGGTTTAGGACCGAAGGTCACGGCGTGTTCGGAACCGACGTCTTCCTCGCTTCTGTGTACTCGGTGTACATGTACACAACTCTGCGGATGCGAATGACCCAGGAGTTCAACAGGATCGTGCCCGAGCTTGGCGACCTCGTTCGCCGCCTGCACGGAGTCAACAGATTCCCCCTGATTGCGGAGGTGGCGTAATGGGTAGAGAGGTCAGTCCGAAGGTTGACCCGTCGCGCGTCCGCGAGCACGAGACCTACGAGCTTGAGGGTGTCGACATTTCCGGACACTGGAACCGGATGTTCGAGCAGCGAGTGATATTCGACTACGACGTCGCCCAACTCGATCGGGTAACGGACCTTGACGGCGGTGAGTCGATGGGGTGGTGCTACCAATGCTCGCAATGTATCGGTGTCTGCCCGGTCGACCACGTTGGCGACTATGGGCCGCGCAAGATCTTCCGCAAGCTCCAGGTCGGCATGGATTTCTTCACGAGCGACGACCTCTGGCTGTGTACGACGTGTGCCAACTGCCTGCGCGTCTGTCCCAAGGAAGTCGACATGCTCCAGATCATGCCTGCGGCTCGCAAAGAGGCCGTCCTGGCAGGCGCGGTGCCTGCGGAACTTCAGGACGTGTTTGAGAAGACCGCCCGCTACGGAAACCCTCTCGGGAAGAACCCGAAGAGAAGGATCGCCTGGACCAAGGGTCTTGAAGTGGACGTTCCTCTCATCTCAGCAGTTGG
>BDTL01000209.1 GCA_002898115.1 bacterium BMS3Bbin02
GTGTGCGTTGATCGAATTGTGGAGATAGTGGTCAGACCGGGAGAAGCGGTCGAGTCCGGCATCGTCAGCACATTTGGCGAGGGTCAACAGCTCGTCATACGTTCCGCCGAGCTGTGGCTCGACCATTAGTCCAAGTTCCATCATGAGCTCCTCATGGTTACCAACCGCGTGCGCGCCATGCCCCGAGGCTAGGACGCTCGGTACCGATTGTCGTATCGAGGCCGTGACCCGGGAGCACGAGGGTTTCGTCTGCCAACGTGAACAGCGAGGTGTCGAGTGTCTCCATGATTTGAGAGAACGCGTCCGGCGATTGCGTTGCACCCGGCCCGCCCGGGAAGAGCGTGTCACCGGTAAGGACGACACCATCGACAAT
This sequence comes from bacterium BMS3Bbin02, assembly GCA_002898115.1. Classification (GTDB taxonomy): domain Bacteria; phylum Actinomycetota; class Acidimicrobiia; order Spongiisociales; family UBA5794; genus BMS3BBIN02. Next base: position 374 of record BDTL01000209.1, read on the forward strand.
GAACACGGTTGACCCGGGCGTGTGGCCCGGTGCATGGACCGCCTGGATCGAAAGGTCGCCGACGTTGATCGTTTCGGTTGAGAGCGGCTGGTCTATCGGCGTCGCGACAATGGATTGGTCGGCCGGGTGCAACCGGAACGGAATGTCATAGTGCTGCGACACCGCCTCTACCGCACCGACATGATCCCAATGTCCATGTGTGGTGAGGATGGCGAGAGGCGTCACATCGCTCATTTCCTCAATGAGCCGCTCGGCTTCGTCGGCGGCGTCGATCACTACAGCCTGGTTCGTCTGCGCGCATGCGACGATGTAGACGTTGTTCTCCAGCGGTCCGACACACACCTTTCGGATGTGCATGGTCGGGGTTTCGAGATGCCATGGGATCGGCACGATGCTCCTCTTCGTCGAGTGGTCGCGAGAGTAGTGCGGACGCATGGAAGGCGCAGACGCGCTTGAATGAACATTCCCAATCACGACGAAGGGCACAGACCAAGCATGGACTTTGGCGTATCTGATGAGCAGTCGATGCTGCGCGATATGGCACGAGAGTATCTCACCAACCGTCTGACCTCGGAGAAAGTGAGGGCTCTAATGGAGTCCGACACTGCCCACGATGAGGCGTTCTGGGCAGAGATTGCCGAGATGGGATGGCATGCAATGGCAATTCCCGAAGAATACGGGGGCGCAGGTTTCACCTTTCAGGAGCTCGGCATTCTTCTCGAGGAAATGGGCCGACGGGTCAGCCCCGGACCCTTCTTCTCGACGGTCGTACTCGGGGCGAACGCACTGCTACTCGGGGGTACTGAGGACCAGAAACAGCGACTTCTTCCACCGGTCGCGGCGGGGGAACATCGTCTCGCCTTTGCACCGGTCGATGCGGGTGGTCAATGGTCACTCGATGATGTCACGACAACGGCTGTGATCGACGGCTCTGATGTCACGTTGACGGGACAGAAGTCGTTCGTCGTTGACGGGCACACTGCGGACACGTTGATCGTCTCCGCCCGTGACGACGACGGCAACGTTGATTTCTGGCTGGTTCCCCGTGACGCGGATGGCGTCAGCGCCCACCATGTCGAGACGCTCGACATGACGAGAAAGCAGGCGGACGTGACACTTGACGGAGTCACGGTCAAGGTCGCCGACAGGCTGGGCGATGCAGGTTCGGGCAGTGTGCTGATCGATGCGCTCTATGACATCGCGGGCGCCGCCCTCGGTTACGAGTCCGTTGGTGGCGCCCAGCAGTGCCTCGACATGGCGGTTGAATACGCAAAGGAACGCAAACAGTTCGGTCGAGCCATTGGGTCCTTTCAGGCGGTGAAGCACAAATGTGCCGACATGCTGGTCCAGGTGGAGTCGGCGAAGTCCGCAGCATACGCGGCCGGGTGGGCTGCCGTCCACGATGCTGATGAGTTCTTGATCACGGCTCCCCTGGCGAAATCGTTCTGCACCGATGCGTATTTTTTCTGCGCCGCCGAAAACATTCAGGTGCACGGTGGGATCGGGTTCACCTGGGAGCACGATGCGCACCTGTTCTTCAAGCGGGCGAAGACAAACCAGCTCATGTTTGGCGACGGCACCCTGTGGCGCGCAAAACTCGCCGACCGGCTTGGCATCTAACGGTGGAATGCGGGTTAGTTCTTGAGACTCTCCATGATCGCCTGAAGTTCGGTCGTATCGACCCCACCCAGTCGACGTTGCACAACATTGCCGTCGGCGTCGAGAAACACCCAGTAGGGGAACGCGGTCCCCCCGAACGCTCGATACGCTCCGCTCTCGGCATCGTCGACGATGATCGGTGACGTCCAGCCTTCGCGTTCAAGCCACTTCGACGGGGGATAGTTGCCACGTGTTTGATCCAGGGCGGTGCTGACAGCGACGATGTCGACGCCTTCCACTCCACCGGTTGCGTCAATCCACTGCTGCACGGCAGGTACTTCGGCCTGACAGAACGGGCACCAATGAGCGAGGAAGACAACCGCTGTTGGAGTCCCGGGTTGGATCTCGACTGCGTTGTCGTCGAAATCAGCACCAGAGACAGTTGGAGCCTTCGTCCCCACGGCCGGGTCGTTTGATGGGGTCATGCCCTGCTGGAGCGGAACCAATGATCCAGAGACCACCGGTGCGCCGGTTTCGGAAGCTTCTTGGCTCGTGTCCCCGGCGAGAAGGACGATCGCGATCAGGACCAGCGCTATGGCCCCGAAGACCAGACCAGCGACCGGTACTTTTCCGTTCTCTCGTGCTGCCATGTTGATGTTCTCCTGGATTGTTTGCTGCTTTGTTGC
>BDTL01000210.1 GCA_002898115.1 bacterium BMS3Bbin02
CGGAGGAGTGACAGATGAGTTCCTGACGACGACAGTTTCTCGGAGGCATAGTTGGTGGCGTTGTCGCCGGTGTCGCAGGACTCTTCGGTTGGTCGAGGCTGCGTGGCACGAGCGACCCCGGTTCGGGGGCGACGCTCGGCGCCCCTCCCACCTCCCTGCTCCCGGTCTCAACGTCTGTTGCTGACGGAACCACCACAGCTCCCGTTGACTTCACGACATCCTCGTTGCCGCCTACGACTGTTGCCACGCTGTCGGGGGATACGAGTACGACGTCGACTGTGGCGCCCACAACAACGTCAACCACTCCTCCAACGACGACGTCAACGACCGCTGCGCCGACTACGACGACCTCTCCACCGACTGCTGCCACCGCTGGGATCGCGGCATTCACGACGGTGGCAGGCGAACTTCCGGCGCTGTGTAAGGCTGCTTGGGGCGCGAACCCAAACCTGGGCACGTTCACTCCGCACACGATTGAGCGCTTTACCGTGCATCACACTGCCGCCTTCTTGAAGAGTCCCGGTCGCGCACCCGCAAGGGCTCGCCAACACCAAAAGTTCCACCTCTCTAAGGGCTGGCCGGACCTGGCGTATCACTTCCTCGTGGACTCCCTCGGCAACGTGTATGAGGGCCGTCCGATTGATGCAGTTGGAGATACTGCAACAAGTTATGACCCCACCGGCCACTTTCTGATCGCAGCGGAGGGGAGCTTCAGCGAGCAGGGGCTTCCCGCCATCCAGCTTGCCGGTATGGCTGAGTTATTGGCATGGGCCGCGGTGACCTACAACGTTGACCCTTCACAGATGCGTGGACACAAGGATTGGGCCCCCGAGACTTCTTGCCCGGGTAACGCGGTGTACGCCGTAATTGCGGACGGCACCCTCGAGTCGATGATGCGCGACGCCATTGCCCGCGGCGTTAAGCAGGTCCGGGTCGTGTGTACCGATGCCGCAAAGCAGTACGTCAAGGACCTTGAGGCCACGGCGTAGGACACCGTCACCGGAACTCGACAGGCGCCGCTATTCGGCGACTGCTTGGGTTGCAAACTGGAGCCGATAGAGGTCGGCGTACAGACCACCCTGTTCGATGAGTTCCGCGTGGGTACCGACTTGTTGGATACGCCCGTTGTGCAGCACAACTAGCTTGTCGGCGTTGCGGATGGTGGACAGCCGGTGTGCAATGACGAACGTCGTACGACCCTTCATGAGCACTTCGAGGGCTTGCTGAACGACGATCTCACTCTCGGAGTCCAACGAGCTCGTCGCCTCGTCGAGGATGAGGATTCGGGGATCGTTGAGGAGTGCCCGCGCAATAGCGACCCGCTGTCGTTGGCCACCCGACAGTTTCACGCCTCGTTCACCGATGATCGTGTTGTAGCCATCCGGGAATGAGCGAATGAACTCATCAGCGTGGGCCGCAATGCAGGCACTCTGGAGTTCCTCGTCACCGGCGTCCGGTTTTCCGACCCGCAGATTGTCGGCAATCGTACCCGAGAAGAGTTGGGTCTCCTGAGGCACCGAGGCCATGATCGATCGCAACGCTCCAAGATCCCACTCAGCAATGTCGATCCCGTCGATCGTGATAGTTCCCGATGAAGGGGTGTAGAACCTGGGGAGTAGCGACACCAGGGTCGACTTCCCCGAGCCGCTTGGGCCTACGAGCGCGACAACTTCGCCGGGTTCTGCTTCGAGTGTGACACCTTCGAGCACATCGATATCGCGGTCCGAGTATGAGAAGTGAACGTCATCGAAACGTACGTACCCTTCTACGGCTGGAGGAACAAACGACCCGCTGGTGTCCGTCGCTTCGCCGGGAGTGTCGAGCAGTTCGAAGATGCGCTTCGAGGCGCCCAGCGCTTCCTGGAGTTGTCCCCACAGTCCCGTGAACGTGCCGATCGCACCCGCGATCGCGAGTGTGTAGAACAAGAATGCGGTGAGTTGTCCCGCATCCATCTCGTTGGCCAACACCATGCGTCCACCGCGCCACAGCACGAATGCCAGCGTTCCGAATCCGACGAACGTGACGAACGGGATCATTGCTGCCCGCAGCCGGGCTCGCGACTTCGCAACGGTGTATGACTCCATAACCGCATCGGTGTACCGGCTCTCTTGCGGTCCCGTGTTGGTGAACCATTTCACAACTCGGATCGCGGTGAGTGCTTCTTCTGCCGATCCGTTGGCTTCGGCGATCTGGTCCTGAAAGCGGGTTGATGTGTCGCGGAGCCGAATGCCGATCACTCTGGCAACAAGAATGGCGACCGGGAGAAACGTCATCACTGACAGGGCGAGGGATCCCGAGATACGAAATATGAGGACGATGGCCCCGACCAGCGTGATGATCTGTGCGGCGGCGGTCGCGAGCGCGGTCGAGACCGTCCCTTGAACGACGGCGATATCCGAGGTGAGGCGTGACGTGATTTCGCCGGTCTTGTTCTCGTCGAAGAACCGGATCGGCATGGATAACAAGTGGCGGTACGTCGCCACCCGAACGTCGGCGACAACTCCCTCACCGAGGGCGGCGAGGGAGAATATGCGCAGCGCCATGAACAGGGATCGGGCGAGAAAGATCCCGACGAGGAACAAGGCTGTCTTGTCGATGTCGGCCACCGTTCCAGATTCGTCGAGGGCATTGCCGACGAGGTCTCCCATGATTGCGGGGAACACCAGGCCGAGGCCGGACGCCGCAAGTACACCGACCCCGCCAAGGATGGCGTAGTGCCGGTAAGGCTTGACGAACGCGATGAGGCGCCGGAGCTGGGAGAAGTCGCGGGTTGATGAAGAGTCAGGTAGTGCTTCGTCCATGGTCCCGTATGGTAGGCGACGTCAATCTCTTGCCATGTCGTGGCGTAAGCTCGGCACATGCAGTGGACTGTTATGCCTCCCATCGACACGATGGAGGCAAAAACCAAGACATCTCTGCCGCCGGGTCCCGGGTGGGCGTACGAGCCGAAGTGGGACGGCTTCCGATGTGTGGCGTACGGCGGTGAGCTTCGTCTCGACAGCCGCGCCAAGAAACCGCTGCTCCGCTACTTCCCCGAGCTGATTCCTGTGCTTGAGCAACTTCCGTCGGACGCTATTGTTGACGGCGAAGTCATCGTCGTCACAGACGACCAGCTCGACTTTTTCGCCCTCCAGCAGCGAATCCACCCAGCCGAATCTCGGATCAACAAGTTGGCAACGGAAACCCCCGCCAGGCTCGTTGCTTTCGACCTCATCGCGATCGATGGTGTTGATATGCGCGAGCATGCCTTCTCGGAACGGAGGGCACGTCTCGAAACCTTGTTGCCGACACTCGGTGAAGGCTGGAGCCTTACGCCATCGACTACCGATTTCGAGACCGGACTTGCCTGGTTCAACGAGTTCGAAGCGGCCGGTTGTGACGGCATCGTTGCGAAGGAACTCGCCGGTGTCTACCAGGGAGGGAAGCGCGCAATGGTCAAGGTGAAACATCGCCGGTCGGTGGATGTCGTGGTTGGCGGCTACCGCGTTCACAAGGACGGCGACAAGATCGGGTCGTTGCTGCTTGGTCTCTACAACGACTCCGACGAGCTCCATTTCATCGGTCATTGCAGCGGGTTCTCGAACCATGACCGGACCGAAATGCTCGCCCACTTCGAGGAATTGCGGTCCGAGGAATCGTTTGGGTCCGAACGGATGCCGGGTGCGCAGTCGCGCTGGTCGGGTGGCAGGGACATCTCATGGGTGCCGGTGCAGCCCGGGGTTGTGGTCGAGATCTCGTACGACCAATTGACCGGGAACGCGTTTCGGCATGCGACGAGGTTTGAGCGCTGGCGCCCCGCCAAGAATCCCGAGATGTGCACGATGAGCCAACTCGAACGACCGACCGGTCCCGGTATCGCGACCGTCTTCGCGTCCGCGTGACTAGCCGCGTCGGGTAGGGTTCTGGGCCTATGGCGCACATTATTTGGGACTGGAACGGCACCCTCTTCGACGACCTGATCTCTGCTCCTTGACCGTGTGGTTGTCCCATGCGACAAACCCAGGGCAACCTGCCGACCCTATCTATGAGGCCCGACAGTGAGGAAGATGCCACGTTGCGGTGCACTCTGAAACATTCACGCTGCCGCTCAGGAATCCAGATGTGACGTAACCGATCGTCACGGTCGTGAGCGTAACCGATTGCCGCGGTGGTGGCTACCAAGTCGGCGTCGGATCCATCGACACCACTCTGCATTCTTGAAGCTGACCGCTTTCCGCAACACGGAGGTCAGCGAGATATCGGTCTCCTCAGGCGCCTTTCCCTAGCGTTCGAGTTGGTAGCACCGTGGCGACCGGTCGCAGAGT
>BDTL01000211.1 GCA_002898115.1 bacterium BMS3Bbin02
CGGCCGGGTCGTTTGATGGGGTCATGCCCTGCTGGAGCGGAACCAATGATCCAGAGACCACCGGTGCGCCGGTTTCGGAAGCTTCCTGGCTCGTGTCCCCGGCGAGAAGGACGATCGCGATCAGGACCAGCGCTATGGCCCCGAAGACCAGACCGGCGACCGGTACTTTTCCGTTCTCTCGTGCTGCCATGTTGATGTTCTCCTGGATTGTTTGCTGCTTTGTTGCTGTGAGTGGGAGCACGGGAAGACGGTCGGGCTGCTATCGACGTGTCCCGTCCCTTTCGTTGAGATAGAGAGCGATCGTGACAACGATGATCATGAGAAACGCGGCCAGCGCCATGACCGGTATTGACACGTTGTTGAAGACGTTGATGTATTTTCCGGAACAACTTGGTCCGAATCCGCAGGCCCCACCCGCATCGAGGTCCGGGAAGATCTGGACGTAGTTGTGATAGATCGAGATACTTGCACCGATCGTGGCGAGCGGGAGGACGTACCGGCGGACGGAGGTGTCCCTTCTGATGAGCGCCACGACGAACAACACAGCCATGGGGTACATAAAGATGCGTTGATACCAGCACAGCTGGCATGGCTCGAAATGGCGGATTTGCGAGTAGTAGAGGCTGCCCGCCGTGGCGGCAACCGAGATTCCGGTCGCAAGTAGCAGCTCGCTTCCGGCAATCGACCTTCGGGCCGCCACAAGAGATCGCTTCGCCCCATCGGAGACCAGGCCAACGATGGTGAATACGACGACGGCGAGTGTTCCGAGGAGGCCTGCGACAGCCACAATTGCGAAGAAGAGATCTACTTGGTCGCTGGACACTCGTACCTCCGTCATACGATTTCACTAAAAAACGTATCACGGTTGAGTCCCTGCCAAGAGGGTAGAATGGCCCTATGGGAGCTGCCATATTCGCATTTGCACTTTTCCTGCTTCTTGCCGGAATTGGGCTTGCATTTCTGTGGCAGGGGAAACTCGAATCAGAGTTCAGCGCTGTCATTTACGGCGTTGAAGACTCGCTTGAGTGGGTGGCGGCTGCTCTCACCCCGGAGACCCGCACCCAACTCAAGAGGTCGGATGTGCGCCGGATTCTTGAGCATGACATCCGGTTTGCTCAGCGGGCCTTTGAGTCGCATGACCTTGACGGCGCTGTTGTTGTTGGTGGATATGACTCCGCGGTTTTCGTTCAGGAAAGGTGTCTTGACCAGGGGTACGGCTACGACGGTCCCCTTATCGAAGAAGTGCTCGCAAGGCGGGCCGACTACATGATCGCGATCGGTGCCGTCGGTCCGGCGGCGTCTGCAAAAGAAACGGCTGAGGCCTACGGCATGGACGTCGATCCCGATTTACGGTCTTCCGACGACGTCGAATAGACTCACTTCGATCGGGAATAGTCAGCGCCCCACGGAGGCCTCGATGAGACAAACAGCATTGGTCGCGGTGCGCAGAGCGGCTGTTGTCCTGGCATTGGTTACGGCCGCCTGCTCTGGAGCTGCAACCACGACGACCGCCGCCACTCCAGCCACATCGACGTCCGTCGTCGGCGGGGACAGCTCCACGACCACTGTTGTAAACCCTGTCGGCCAGTTGGTGTTCGGCAGTGGTGAAATGCCGTCGACGTTTCCGGTTGACTTTCCTATTCCCGACTCAGCAAAAATCGGTTCCACGATGATTGATGGCGCGAACGACCGGTCCGAAATGATCATTCGAGTCGGTGCCGGTCAGGATGCCCTGATTGTGTTCTATACCCAGAATTTCGAGCAACTCGGCTACACCTCTTCGAGTGAGCTCCGGGCAAACGGAGATGCCGTCGTGACCTTCTCCAAAGGTGACGTTTCCGGAACGATTCTGGTTCGTGCGGCAGAGAACGACCTCGCCGAGGCAATCGTGCGGATCGGGTTTTAGGCAATGGCGCGACTCCCGCGATTCTCCGAACACCGTTTTGTCGGGGATCGTACAACCATGACCGTATTCGATACTGATCAGACCGATGAGTCGGCCGTCCTGGCCGAGCGTGTCGAGGCCCACAACCTCATGAGAGAGAATCTTCTCCAGACCTTCGGTCCCGACACTTTGGTCGAGGCTCGCAACCGGGGGTTCAGTCCACCAACGTAGGGTCGAGTGTCGCGATCACACGCTCCGCGACGGTGGAGTATCGGAAGTAGAAGAAGTGGTCGCTTCCTTTGAGTACGTCGATGTCTGCTCCCACTGAATGGGCGTATCCGGAGAGTTCCGCGACATCGACGAACTGGTCCCGGTCGCCGACGATGAATGCTCGCCGGGCTGGCGGGAGCGCGGCCGGCTCGGGGAGTCGGGGAGTGAGATCGCTGAACACGGGTGGTGCTATCCCGACCCACGGCAGCGACGATTGCTCGCGGGCCTGCCAGCGCAACGATGTCGCCGCACCGAACGACCAGCCAACTATTCCGAGCGGGAGTGCCGGGTGGGCGTGCGCGGCGAATGCGACAGCCGAACCGACATCGTCCTGTTCGCCTACTCCAGCCGACCATGTGCCGGTTGAGGAACCGACACCCCTGAAATTGAAGCGCAGAACGCCGAAACCTGCTTGCACGAGTTCCGCAGTGATCCCAATCATGAGCGGAGCGGTCATCGTGCCGCGATGTTGCGGGTGGGGATGACATAGGACAGCGATTGAGAGCGGTTCGACCGGCGTGTCCCACCGAGCCTCGAGGCGCACGTTGTCCGACGACTCGATACGGATGCGAGTGATGACCGGTGCGACAGGGGAGTCAGTCACGAGTCAGGCCCATAAGACTCGACGATCGGACCCGCAAAGCAATGAGGGTTCGTCTCTCACCTGCGCTGCAACGACGTCATGACCCGGCTCATTAACCCCCCGGCCGGCACTCACGTGAAGCTCATCCGCATCACGATGACGAAGGAGATGACAATCACCAGACCGGTGATCAACGAGGCAAGTATGAGGTAGCGGGTCTGCATGGCGAGCATGCTACTTGGGTTGAGACCCGTCCCAGTGGGTGCGTCGCTGGAACGTAGGTAGGCGCTACTATGAGAGCGTCATTGCGCACCTGGCACGGGTGCGCGTTACCGGAGGCCGACGTGTACGACGTAGTAGTAATTGGTGGTGGTCCTGGCGGATATGCGTCAGCTCTCTATGCACACAATTTCGGGTTGAAAGTTGCCCTGATTGAGAAGGACACGGTCGGGGGTACGTGTCTGGTGAGGGGCTGCATTCCGGCCAAGACCTGGCTCCACGCTGCCGAGGTGTTCACGACGGTGAAGAACGCATCGAAATACGGCATCAATACCTCGGAGCCGACGGTTGATTGGGCCGCAGCGCTTGCCCGCAAAAACCAGATCGTCGGCCAACTCGTTAAGGGTGTGTCCGGGTTATTGAAGGCTCGCAACGTCGACAGTTTCGACGGTTTCGGTCGGCTTGTTCAAGGCGGTGTCCATGTGGCGCTCAGTGACGGTACCGAGCAGACGTTGGAGGCAAAGAATGTCATCCTCGCAACGGGATCCGTACCTCGTTCACTTCCCGGATTCGACTTCAACGGCACGTCGGTCATTAGCTCGAACGAAGCACTCGACTGGGAGGCCCAGCCGGGACGTGTCGCAATCGTCGGCGGCGGCGTCATCGGCTGTGAGTTCGCATCGCTACTCGCCGACTTTGGCACCGAGGTTCACGTATTCGATGTCGCACCTCAACTTCTGCCGGGTACCGACCCCGATGCGGTCAAGGTGTTGCTTCGCGAATTCAAGAAGAAGAAGATCAAGGTTCATACCGACGTATCGGTCGCTGTTCCCGAGATGATCGATGGGGGTGTGCGTCTCAGCTACGGCGATGACAGCGTCGAGGTCGATGTCGTGCTTGTTTCCGTCGGTCGGGCGCCGCTCACCGACAATGTCGGTATCGAGGAAGCCGGAATCGCCCTCGACCGTGGATTTGTCCCCGTCGATCTTGAGACAATGCAGACGTCGAAACCGGGAATCTACGCAGTGGGCGACATTGTCGTGGCCACCCCGCAACTTGCCCACGCCGGTTTTGCCGAGGGCATCGCCGCCATCGAGCACATTGCAACCGGGGTTGCCAAGCCGGTTGACTACAACGCCGTTCCCCTCGTTGTCTACACACATCCTGAGATTGCCTCTGTGGGACTCACGGAACAGGCGGCCCGTGACAAAGGCCTCGATGTTGAGGTCACCACCCATGGGATGCGCGGCATCGGCCGCGCGATCATCCAGGGTCAGGTCAGCGGCCTGGTCAAGCTTGTGCACGAAAAGGGCGGTCCGATACTCGGCGCCACCGTCGTCGGCCCGGGTGCCGGCGAACTGATCCATGAGCTGATGTACACCGTTGCGTGGGAGGCGCTCCCCGAAGAGGCCGCGGCTCTGATCCACGCACATCCGACAGTTGCCGAGTCGATTGGAGAGACTCTGTTGTCAGCATCCGGCAAGAGTCTCCACTGATGGCAGCGGCAATGTGTGCGACGCTGCAGAGGCTCTCACCGCTCCGGCGGCCAGAGTCGAAGAGTTTCGTGTCAGGCACTGACACGCATGAAGGAGCATGAGGCATGCCAGTAACCGTCACGATGCCACAACTCGGTGAGACCGTAACCGAGGGCACCATTCTCTCGTGGGCGAAAGCACCGGGTGACGTGGTCGCAGAGGACGAGATCCTCCTTGAGATCTCGACCGACAAGGTTGACACCGAGGTGCCGTCTCCGGCCGCGGGGGTCATCCAGGAGATTTTGGTAGCCGAGGGTGAGACTGTTGAGGTCGGTGCCCCGCTTGCCATCATCTCCAACCCGGACGAAGCGGTGGCTCCCGCCGCTGAAATGTCGGCTGCCGAAACGCCCGTCCCTGCTCCTGAAACGGACGCTTCGGCTCCGAAAACCGCGGCAACCGACTCTGCAGCGCCTGTTCCCGCGGCGGATTCGCCGGCAGCTCAAGCGGATTCGGTGAAAGGATCCGGCGACGATTCTCGACGTGGCAATCTGTCGCCGATTGTCCGCAAGCTTGCAGCCGAGCACTCGATCAACCTTGACCTCGTGTCCGGTACCGGCGAGGGCGGTCGTATCACGCGCAGTGACGTCATGGCGTTCATTGAAGGGACGACTCCACAACCCGAGCCATCGATCCCGGAAACAACGACGGTGACGTTCGAGCCGGCGCCTGACGCCCCCGCTGCTGCGGCGCCGTCCGCTGCGGGTCCGGCCCCCGCAATTCCTGCGCCGGCCCCGACGCCAGCCCCTCCTGCCCCCGAGCCGGCACCGATTCCGGCAGCACCGGTTCCGGTGGCACCGCCTCCATCAGCGCCGACCCCGGCTCCACCTCCACCGGTGGTTCCGGCGGTTGCAGTGCCGGCGCCTGCTCAGGAAACTACCGAGGTTCCGATCGGGCGTCTTCGCAAGAGGATCGCGGCAAACATGGTTGCCGCCAAGGCCACCGCGGCGCACGTGTGGACCGTCATGGAGGTCGATTTCGAACGGGTCGAGCGGACTCGTTCGGCACATAAACAAGAGTTCAAGTCACGCGAGGGGTATAGCCTCACCTACCTGCCGTTCATATCGCGGGCGACCATGGACGCTCTCATGACATTCCCCGTCGTCAATAGCGCGTTTCATCTTGACGAAGGCACCCAGGTGTTCAACACCAACGTCAACCTCGGGATCGCTGTCGACATGAACGAAGAGGGTCTCGTTGTTGTTACGGTGAAGAACGCTGACAGTCTTCGGCTCAAGGGGCTTGCGCGAGACATTCGTTCGAAGGCGATCAAAGCGCGAGACGGCAAGCTTGATCCCGATGACATTTCCGGGAGCACGTTCACGATCACCAACCCGGGTCCGTTCGGGTCGTTCATGTCGGCTCCGATCATCAACGTCCCGAATGTCGCGATCTTGTCTACGGACACAGTGACAAAACGCGCAACGGTCGTCACGTTGCCCGACGGATCGGACTCGATCGCAATTCACCACATTGGGATGCTGGGCCTCACCTGGGACCACCGCGCCTTTGACGGCTCCACTGCCGTGAAGTTCCTCGGTCGGATCAAGAACAACCTCGAAACTTGGGACTGGGACCAGGAGCTGTCATGACCTTTGCGGCGCCTGAGCGTGCCGACCTTCTCCGGGTTCGATGGTTGGGACGTCTCCCATACGCGGAGGCATGGGATCTCCAGCGTGCGTTCTGGGAAGGGCGGGCCACCGGACGGTCGGCCGACGACTATCTCCTGTTACTCGAACACCCGCATATCTATACGGTAGGTCGCAACGGTGACGGATCAAACCTGCTGGCCGACCTTGAGCATCTCGGAACCATCGGTGCCGAAATACACCACGTCGATCGCGGCGGGGACATCACTTACCACGGTCCTGGTCAACTTGTTGGGTATCCGATCGGCGCAGTGAAACGCCTCCCACGTGGCTACGACATGGTCGGACTTGTCAGGCTTATCGAGGAGATGCTGATAACGACCCTCGACGAATTTGGCATTGACGCATGGGCCGAAGATGGTTTTACGGGCGTGTGGACAGACCGGGGCAAGATCGCTGCCATCGGGATCCGCGTCGCCCGCGGCGTGTCCATGCACGGCTTCGCCCTCAATGTCGAGACAGATCTGTCGTACTTCGAGCACATCGTGCCGTGTGGCATTCCCGACCGACCGGTCACCACCATGCGCGAGATCCTCGGGCGCGACGTCTCATTGGAGGAGGTGACGGAGGTTCTCCTGCGTCACGTCGGCAAACTCTTCGCGACTGAGGATGTCGAGACACAACTCGGTGCGTTTTCACGCCGCTCGGGAAAGACGTTCGAAGTTGATGCGATGATCGCCCGCGGTGTGTTCTCACCCGCAAAACGCAACGAAGTCCCGATCACCATTCGGGGTCTCCTGGCTGGTGAGCCCGAACGTCCCGATTGGATGAAAGTCAAGGCTGACTTTGCATCCGAGGGGTATCGGGAAATGAAGAAGCTGATGCGGTCCGAGGCATTGACAACGGTGTGTGAAGAGGCGGGCTGTCCCAACATCTACGAATGCTGGACCTCCGGTACCGCCACCATGATGCTGCTTGGCGAGCGGTGCACGCGTGCCTGTTCCTTTTGCGATGTACTCACCGGGAAACCCGGCGAGGTTGACTGGGACGAACCGCGCCGCGCCGCTGAGGCGGTCGCGGCGTTGAACCTTGACCACGCGGTCCTGACATCAGTGAATCGCGACGACCTCGACGACGGTGGCTCCGCGGTGTTCGCCGAAACGATCCAGCGGATCCACGACCTGCGGCCGCACTGCGACGTTGAGGTGCTCATCCCCGATTTCAAGGGAGACGAGGAAGCTCTCCAGACGGTCATGAAGGCGAATCCGGCGGTGCTCAACCACAACACCGAGACGGTGCTGCGCCTGCAACGCGAGATACGCACCGCCGCCAGCTACGGTCGCAGCCTCGGTTTGCTCGCCCGCGCAAAGTGGCTGAACCCGCTCGGGACCGTCAAGTCGGGACTCATCGTTGGGATGGGAGAGACGGAGGCAGAAGTATTGGGAGCCCTGGCCGATCTGCGTGCCGTCGGCGTCGATATCATCACCATCGGTCAGTATCTCAGACCCTCGCCACGGCACCGGCGCATCGACCGCTATGTGCATCCTGACGAGTTCGCCCGGTACCGCGATGAGGGTGAGCGGCTGGGGTTGCCGCACGTCGAAGCCGGTCCACTCGTGCGGTCCTCGTATCATGCCAGGGATGCCCACGCCCAAGCCAAGGGGTAGGACCGCATGGGATTCGACTACGTGAGTCGCTTGGAGCGAGTAACCGAGGCGATGCACCGGTACGAAGTTGACACGTTGTTGCTCTCCGTCGGTGCAGATATGCCCTGGTTATTTGGCTACGGGGCGATGGCGCTTGAGCGCGTCACGATGGCAATTGTACGCCCCGGTACTACACCCGTTCTCGTTGTTCCAGAACTCGAAGCGCCCCGTGTGGACGATCACGGCGGTGTGTTTGATGTAGTTGCCTGGGGCGAGCTTGAGGATCCCATAGGCATCATTGCCGATCGCGTCGGAACCGGAGTCGCGATCGCTATGGGCGATCAAACCTGGACGACGTTCACGCTCGCGCTCCAGGGCCGTCTCGGGGGTCGGACGTGGGAGAGCGCCGGTCCGATCATGGCCGACATGCGCATGGTGAAAGAGGATGAGGAACTCGACCGGCTCCGCACCGCCGGTGCCTCGGCGGATCGAGTCGCAGCGCGGCTCGCCAACTACAGCTTTGGTGGCAAAACCGAACGTCACGTCGCAACCGACATCGCGGCCATGCTCATCGAAGAAGGCCACGACACGACGTGGGACGTCATCGTTGCGTCAGGACGAAACGGGGCATCACCCCACCACGGACCGGGCGACCGAGTAATCCGGGCGGGTGACCCGATTGTGTGCGACTTCGGTGGCACGATGGCTGGCTACACATCGGACACAACCCGCAACTTTGTCGTTGGAACACCTCCTCCCGAGTATCTCGACATGTTCTCCGTGCTGATGGAAGCACAGGAGGCCGGGGTTCGAGCTGCCACCGTGGGAACGCCGTGTCGGGAGGTCGACCGGGTCACTCGCAACGTGATCGAGAACGCCGGCTACGGCGAGTTCTTCGTGCACCGCACCGGTCACGGAATTGGCCTGGAGGTGCACGAGGCTCCCTACATTGTCGAGGGCAACGACCTCCCGTTGGCACCAGGCATGGCGTTCTCGGTCGAACCCGGAATCTACATCCCCGGTAGGTTCGGCATGCGGATTGAGGACATCGTCATCGCAACCGACCACGGCCCGCAAAGGTGCAACAACTCAACCCGCGATCTGGTCATAGTTGAGTAGCCCGTCTCTCGCTGATGTCATGTCACAGTCTTGTAGCCTATGGGAATCCACACTGGAGGAATAGTGAGTCAGACCGTCGAGCAACGTGCCGCCAATGCCATTCGCACCCTGTCGATCGACGCCGTTCAGAAGGCGAACTCGGGACACCCGGGCGCTCCGATGGGTATGGCCGACATGGCGGTGGTTCTCTGGACGAAATTCCTGAAGGTCGACCCGTCGGATCCTCTGTGGATTGACCGTGACCGTTTCGTACTGTCGGCCGGCCACGCCTCGATGCTGTTGTACTCAACATTGCACCTCGCAGGGTTTCCGATCACGATGGACGACATTAAGGCGTTCCGTCAGTGGGGATCAGTGACAGCCGGGCATCCGGAGATCGACCACCCCCTCGGCATCGAAATGACGACTGGACCCCTCGGGCAGGGGTTCGCCACCGGCGTTGGTATGGCCATGGCTGAGGAGCACCTTCGTGCAGTCTTCGGACCCGACCTCGTCGATCACCGGACCTACGGATTCGTGTCCGACGGTGACCTGATGGAGGGTGTCACCTCCGAGGCGGCGTCGCTTGCCGGGCATCAGCAACTCGGCAAGATCGTCTACCTCTACGACGACAACAGCATTTCTCTGGTCGGACCGACATCGTGGTCCTTCAGCGAAGACATTCCAAAGAAGTTCGACGCGATCGGGTGGCACACTCTCACCGTCGACGGCCATGACCACCGGGCACTCGCCGAGGCGATTGCTGCGGGGAATGCCGAAACGGGTCGCCCGACGTTGATCTCATGCAAGACACACATCGGATTCGGATCGCCGAACAAACAAGACTCGGCGGCTGCGCACGGGTCGCCGCTCGGCGACGAAGAGATCGCGTTGACGAAGGAGAATCTGGGTTGGGACCTACCACCGTTCTCGGTCCCGGACGATGTCAAAGCGTTCTTCGCCGACGCCCTCGCGGGCCGCACCGCCGAACACATCGCATGGCAGACACGGCTCGCCGAGGCTCGAACCGATGCTGACGTCGCCTCTTTGTGGGATGCACACTTCTCGCCGAACCCGGTCACCCTCCCGGCGCCGCCCCTTGAGGCCGGGGCGAAGAAAGCGACCCGGGCGCTCTCGGGCGATGTCATCCAGGGCCTCGCGCAGATCCGGCCCGATGTTGTTGGTGGCTCCGCGGACCTGGCGTCGTCGAACAACACCCAGATCAAGGACAGCGGAGACTTTGCTCCCGCCAACCGCACGGCCCGCAATATCCGCTTTGGTGTGCGCGAACACGCCATGGGGGCCATCACCAACGGTTTGGTGATTCATGGTGGCGTCCGAGCGTTTTCCGGCACGTTCCTCCAGTTCAGCGACTACATGCGGGGAGCTGTACGGCTCGGAGCTCTCATGGGTGTCCCCGCCGTCTGGGTGTTTACCCACGATTCGATTTTCCTCGGGGAGGATGGCCCCACCCATCAGCCGGTCGAACATGTTGCCGCTCTGCGCGCGATCCCAAACCTCTGGGTGATTCGACCGGCCGATGCCGGTGAAGCAGCAGGTGCGTGGCAGGTCGCGATGAACCGAACCGATGGCCCGACGGCGCTGATCCTCACCCGTCAGGGAGTCGCGGAGCCGTCCCAAACCACCGACCCGGCGGTTGTTGGCCGCGGAGCACATATTGTGCGGGAGGGGAGTGACGTGGTGATCATTGCAACGGGGTCAGAAGTATCCCTCGCCCGCGATGCCGCCGATCTTCTGGCCGACGGGGGCGTTTCAGCGAGGGTTGTCTCCATGCCGTGTGTTGAGGCGTTCGACGAGCTGTCTCGGAGCGACCAGAAGGACATCATCGGTCGGGGAACCCCACGAGTATCCCTTGAGGCAGGGGTGACCCAGGGATGGGCTGAGATTACCGGTCGCAGGGGTCTTCGCATCGGTATTGACACATTCGGAGCGTCAGCTCCCGCCGGTATCCTGGCAGAACAGTACGGGTTCACGGCCGATGCCGTTGCCGAACGCATTGACGAGTTCCTGAAGGTCTAGTGGAGTTCACCCCGGTCGCAGTTCTCGCCATCCTCGCGGGTGGCATGGCGTTGGGTTCTTCCGTTGTCGCCTATTGGCGCATCGTTGGATCAGGTTTCGTCTGGCTCGGTGCCGTGACGGTTGCCTTGCTCGGCGCAACGACCGGCATCGCCGGTGGAGGTGCAGTCGCAATCGGTGCATCAGTTGCGGCTGCGGCGGCAGTCTTTTTCGGGAAGGACCAGCTAAAGGCCTCGGCACTGTTTGGCGTCGCCACTGTTGGTTTCCTCATCGTTGCGACAAGCAATGGCACAGCCGTAGCTGCGGTAACCGGTTCGCTTTTCCTCGGAGGAATTGTGTCAGAAATGCTGCTGGGTCACTGGTACCTGGTTGATCCACAGTTGCCACGATGGGCCCTCCAGCGGCTCGCACTCATCGGCGGGGCCGGGCTGGTCGCCGACACACTGTTCGTGGCTATTGCCGCGGGTGACTTCATGGCAGACCCCTTTCTCGGGTACGCATTTATCGCTCTCACCGCCATGACCGTCCTGTTGGTTCTCGGTGTGTGGTTCTCGCTCAAGGAACCGAACTACACCGGGGTCATGGCCGCAACCGGACTTTCCTATCTGGCCGTGCTCACCGCGCTTGGGTCGTCGGTCGTAGGCCGTATCATTGTCACCGGGTAAGGACCCTTCATAAGACGACGGTCGTCGTCTGTTAACGACGAGTGGAGCCTCTGCGCGTCAAGGAGGAAACATGATCACTGTTTCAAGCGGAGAAGCTCTGCTTGACGAATCGGGCGACGCTTTCGTCGTTCCCGTCTTTGCGGACCTGACCTGGGGGCCGGGCACCGCGGAGATCGCCGAGCAACTCGGCGACTGGCTTGAGGGCGAACTCGCTGCGCAGAAGTTCACCGGTAAGGCAGGCAAGACCGCGACTGTCCCTGGTGTGGGAACCAATTATGGGCGTATCGTTTTTGTCGGGTTGGGAGATGAAGCTGATACTGAGTCGCTCCGGCAGGCCGCCGGTTGCGCAGCGAATGCCACATCACAATCCGAACGTGTTGTTACCACGCTGCACACCGTCGACATCGACGGGGCGACGAGCGCCGTGATACTCGGGTTCATGCTCGGCGCCTACTCCTTCACCGAACGCAAGTCTGAGCCGGAAGCATCGGTCACAGCCGAACTTGTACTCGCTGGCGGCGCACAAGAAGACGAAATATCGCGCGGGGAGATTCTTGCCGGAGCGGTATCGTTCGCACGCGATATGGTGAACGAGCCGGCGAACCACAAGAGACCCTCTGTGTTGGCCGACCGCTTTCGCGCTGTCACCGAACCTCACGGTGTCACCGTGACGGTGTATGACGAAGCGGGCATTGTTGACGAACGTTTCGGTGGCCTTGCCGCGGTCGCTCAGGGGGCCACAAACCCGCCTCGCATGGTTGTCATGAAGTACTCGCCAGAAGGTGCGACAAAGACGGTGGCACTGGTGGGGAAAGGCATCGTCTTCGATTCGGGTGGTTTGTCCATCAAGTCCGCAGCGGGCATGGAGACTATGAAGACCGACATGTCGGGAGCTGCTGCCGTCGCCGGTGCTGTCAGCGCGATCGCCCGGCTTGGCTTGAAGGTCAATATCCTCGGGATTACACCGCTTACGGAGAACATGACCGGGGGAGCTGCTCAACGCCCTGGTGATGTGTTTACCGCTCGCAACGGTTCGACAGTCGAGGTTCTCAACACCGACGCTGAGGGCCGGCTGGTGTTGGCCGACGGGCTCGCACTCGCTGCGGAAGCGAATCCAGACATCGTGGTCGATGTCGCAACCCTCACGGGAGCATGCATGGTTGCACTCGGCAAGGACATCGCCGGCGTGTGGGCGAGCGATGACGAGGTTGCCGCAACCATCACCTCGTCAGCGAGCGCGGCGGGCGAGAAGTTCTGGCACATGCCCCTGGAGCAGGACTATCGAACGTTGCTCGACTCCGATATCGCGGACATCAAGAACACGGCGGGTCGCTGGGGTGGTGCTATTACGGCTGCGTTGTTCCTCCACCACTTCGTCGGCGACCAACCATGGGCGCACCTCGACATTGCGGGCCCAGCCCGTGCGGAGAAGGCCAGACACTACATCAAGAAGGGCGGAACCGGTTTCGGTGTCCGCACGATGGTGGCCATAGCGCAGGCCCACACCGCGGAGTAGCCGGGAGTCTGCGGGGCCTCGGGAAAGTAGCGCCCATCACCGTTAGTGGTGACGGGCGCTACTTTATGTGGTAATTCGTTCAAGATTTAGCCGAAACAGCCGATAACGGAGAGTGGTCAAGGATGGCACTCTCGGTGGTTACGGATGAACAATCGGTTTCGTAAGGTTTTGGTAGTTGGTCTGGCTACTGCCGTAATGTTCGTCGGTCTCGCTCCATCCGCGGTTGCGGGTCCGGGCGAGGGCAGCTTTCTCGCCAGCATGAATGCAGAACGCGCGGCTCGTGGGCTCGCTCCTCTTGAGATGTACTGGGACCTGAGAGACGATGCCCGGGCGCATTCGGCAACCATGCAGGCCGAGGACACTCTACGCCACAACCCGGGACTCGGCTCGGTGACATCTGGATGGATAACCCTTGGCGAGAACGTCGGTGTTGGTCCGGATGTAGCGACGATCCAGTCTGCGTTCATGGCGTCCGCAACGCACCGCGGTAACATTCTTGGTGACTACAACTACGTCGGCATTGGGACCGCAGAGGCGGGCGGCAAGATGTGGGTGACCGTCGTGTTCATGAAAGGACCCCCCGGTCTCGTGACGCCGGTTGAGCCCGAGCCGACTCCGGAAGCCGAGCCGGAACCGGTGTCCGAACCCCCTCTTCCGCCAGAGCCGACGGCACCAAACCCGACATCCACTGCAACGTCCACGAAGACGGCGCCACCTCAAACCACTGCGGTGCTCGGCGCCGAGACTCAGTCGCCGATCCGTTCGTATGGGCGGTCTCCCGGTCTTTGGCCGTACCCCGTGTGATTCGCGTTCGGAAACGTGAGTTACGTCGTTCGGGTTGCCGGACGACAGCGATCGTCGTAGTCGACGAGCAGCGGTGGTGCATCGACATTTCCACAGGCAGGGCACATCGGATCGCGCTGCAGTCTCAGCTCCATGAACCGCTGTTCGAGGGCATCGTACGTGAGAAGCCGCCCGGATAACGTGTCACCGAGGTTCAAGAGCAGCTTGATCGTTTCCATGGCTTGAATCGAACCGATAACTCCCGGCAGCACTCCCAGTACCCCGGCTGTGGCGCAGTTCGGCGCGAGTTCGGGTGGTGGAGGTTCGGGGAACAGGCATCGGTAACAAGGTCCCTTCCACGGCGAGAACACAGTTGCTTGACCCTCGAAGCGGAATATCGACCCGTGTACAACCGGAATGCGCGCATGGAGGGAGGCATCATTCAACAGGTAGCGGGTGGGGAAATTGTCGGACCCGTCAACGATGACATCGTAACCCGCAATGAAATCGAGGACATTCGCCGCATCGAGTCGCTCTGCGTAGCGGACAACGGCAACATCCGGATTGATTGCGGCAATGGCCTGGCTTGCGGAATCGACTTTGAGTTGTCCGACGCTGCGGGATGTGTGGATGATCTGGCGTTGCAGGTTTGAGATCTCGACGCGATCGAAGTCGACGATTCCGATCGTGCCGACGCCCGCCGCAGCGAGGTAGAGCGCAACAGGGGAGCCGAGACCGCCTGCACCGATAAGCAATACCCTGGATTCCAGTAGGGCGCGCTGTCCGTCGAGACCAACCTCGGGGAGCCGTAGGTGCCGGGCGTACTGTGTCCTCTGCCGATCGGTAAGGCCACCCGGGACATTCCACGGGTAGCCACCGGCTTTCCATCCGTCGAAA
The DNA here is from genome assembly GCA_002898115.1 of bacterium BMS3Bbin02. Classification (GTDB taxonomy): domain Bacteria; phylum Actinomycetota; class Acidimicrobiia; order Spongiisociales; family UBA5794; genus BMS3BBIN02. The sequence continues at coordinate 14,721 of BDTL01000211.1, forward strand.
CCGCCAACGAGTGACCGGGCGTCGGTATACCCCATTGCTTGGAGGTCGCGGGCTGCAAGGGCCGAGCGTCCACCACCGGCGCAGTACAGGATCACCACTGCTTCGTGATCGGAGGCGGCATCTGCGATTTCGCCCTCAAGGATGCCGCGAGGCAGGAAGACGGCACCGTCAATGGCGCCCTGGGTGTACTCATCAGCCTCGCGAACGTCGATGAGGACGGCGCCTTCGTCAACCAAATGGGCCACATCGGACGCCTCGACCTCGACGATCATCCGCTTTGCCTCGGCAATGATCTCTTGATAGGTTCGACCCATAGACGCTCCCTCGGTCGGGGCGAACATGGTAGTTGGTCACCGGTGAGCCGGGACCGTTAACGAGGATTGCTGATCCGCCACGCTGCGTGTCGTCGGCGGACCGATGGCGTGAGTCGCATCACTTGTTCCACTGACAGTGGCGGTACCGTCGTGCGAACCTCCAGTCCCCGTTCAGAAACCCGCACGAGCTCATCTCGCGCCAGACGATCAAGTGAGCGGGGGCGCTTGATCTCTGTCCCTTTCTCGGCGGCACGTACCAGGCGCAGATAGTCCGCCACCGCTGACGGCCCGATGTAGGCCGTCCAGAACGTCCGCACGTAAGGATGGGTCGCGGAGAACTCAAGCGGGGCTTTCGCGTTCCAGAGAGTCGGTTGCACGAGCGGACGTGGTCGGGCCGTTCGACGAACAGTGGGGTTGGTATCGACAGCACTCGGACACCCTGCGGATCTCGTCGCGATGGGAGGACGGGTTGCATCTCGACGGTGTGTCCGAGGTGCTGTCGAAAGTGGGGCGGTAGGCATAACTCATTTATACGCGATAGCGAGAGGTAGAGTCAAGAACGTCGAAGTAGACCGCGAAAGAAACCGTTAGCTAGATGCAATACGGCGTTCGAGATCGTCAATGCGGAGATCGAGGAGTGCGGTCAGGCGGATCATCCGTTCCGTAGGGTCGTCGATGGTCAGGAGCGTTTGGCGGTCGTATGCCGGCAGCGGAGCAGCGTTACACAGATGCCACGACGCAACGAGTGGATCGTCCCCGATATCAATCTCAATGGGACCCGAGGTCCCACCGAGCTCGATCGCAAGACCCACCAGGCGTTGTCGACGGCGTCGTGCCGTATCAACCATGGGGGCGAGGCTCTGGGCGAACGAGGTGTCGTCCGCGACGGTGATATCGGCGATCGGGTAGGGATCGTCTTCTAGCCACCGCTCGACAGATAGGCGGTTGGTGCCGATTGCCAGGATCGCCAGGCGGTCGTTGTCGATCCGACCCGACGATGCGATCGACGCCAATGTGCCCGCATCGAAACGAACGTCGCCTCCGCCAACCTCGTGGCCGCGTTGAATGAGCACGATCCCAAAGGGAATGTTTTGATCCAGGCACTCGTGCACCATTGCGACGTAACGAGGTTCGAAAACCTGGAGTGGTAGCGCTCCGTGCGGGAACAGCACACTCCCGAGCGGGAACATGGGACATCGCTCGATTCGTCGACCCTTCGAATCCATCGCCGTAGTGTGGCGCGGTCTCCGCCCCTTGGGAAGGACCGAGGCCGTGATCGGATCTATTCCTCGAAAACACCGACGAACAGGGTGATGGCTTGTTCGAATTGGATCTCGCCACCGGGCGCCGGGTTCGTGACGACAACCTTACCGACGGCGATCGGGTCACCAACGACGAAGTCCTGGACGGTCCAGGTCACCGCGGCGCCGGTCTCCTCGTTGAAAGCCTCCAACGCCGCAATAGCATCCGCAAGCGTAATGCCGGTCAAGTTCGGCAAGGTCGGGAGCTCTCCCGACGCGATGTTCACCGTGACACTCGACCCCTGTCGCACTGTCGTGCCGATCTCCGGCTCGGTCAGGAGGACGGTGCCTTCTTCCTCGACCGATGGAATTGTTGTGACCTCCACATTGAGCCCGGCGAGGTGAATTGCATCGATGATCTCTTGCTCGTCGGTGAGCTCTGAGATGTCGGGAACTTCGGTATCCGGTGTCTTGTAGTACGCCGCGGTTCCTTCGGGTCTGAAGAAGTCTTCGACCGGGAGATCTTCAGTTACCCACAACATGAACTGTTTCCAAATCGGTGCGGCGACCGTGCCACCGTATGCTCGCGTGTAGAACTGGGGTTCCTGGGTGACGTCGTTGAAGATCGTGAACTTCTCCATCTCGACCTGTCCGTCGGGATACCCGACCCAGACGGCAGTGGTGTACTGCGGAATCATTCCCATGAACCACACGTCGCGGAAGTTCTGTGCAGTCCCGGTCTTACCCGCCTGTGGGCGGCCGATGTCCGCGCGTCGGGCTGTCCCGATTGACACGACCTTCTCCATTGCCTGGCGGGCCGCCCCGACGAGCGCCGCATCCAGCACACGTTCGCGTTTTACCTCGTGCTGATAGATCACATTGCCGTCCACATCTTCGATACGTTCGATCAGGTACGTCTCGACCTTTTCGCCGGTGTTCGCAATCGTCGAATACGCCGACGCCATTTCGAGAGGCGACACGCTTTCCACACCGAGGGCAATCGAAAGGACGGGGTTGAGTGGTGACTTGATACCGACACGGTGAGCCATCTCCACGATATTCTCGGGACCCACCTGGAGCGACACCTGTGCATACACAGTGTTCGTGGAGGAGTACGTACCCCGTTCCAGCGTCCGGATGCCTCCACCGCTTGTTCCGGCGTTGCGCACGGTCCACGTCGAGGATCCATTGGAAGCGCACGGTGAGCCACATTCAATGTCGAGAGGGGACTTGTCCGCGAAATAGGAACCGAGTGTGATGGGTCGACCGTCTTTTGAGCCCTTTTCGAGGGCCGCAAGAAGGGCGATCGGCTTGAACGCCGACCCGGCCTGACGACGCCCCTCGCGGGCAAGGTCGTAGTTGCGCTCACCGGCTTCGAAGTTCTCACCGAACGCGAGTCCCGATGACATGACCCGTACGGCGCCGGTGGCGTTATCAATCATCGCAATCGCACCCGTCGGACCGGTGGTGTCGCGGAACGTCGAAAGCAGGATACGGTTCGCTTCCTGTTGCATCTTGTCGTTCACCGTGACAAAGATCTTGAGGCCGCCGCCACCTTCGCATTCGACGTCGGATGCGGCGCAGCCGAACATTGCCGTTTTGCGCTCGGTGTAGGTTTCGCCGAGGCCGTATTTCGGGGACGACAGCACCTCTTCCCGCGCCGCAATGATCACGCGAGGTGATATTTCGTCAAAACCCTTGTGGGGGACGGGGTTGAGCGGTTCTGCCTTGGCGTCCCTGCCCTCGGCTTCTGTGATGAAGCCGTTGTCGACCATCTCGTCGATAATTCGATCGCGGGCCGGAATCACATACTCGGGTTTGTCGCGCAGGTTGTAGAGCGATGGGTTGCGGATCGGGGTAACAATCGCGGCCGCTTCTGCAATGGAGAGTTGACTGAGCGGCTTGCCGTAGTACTCCTGGGAGGCGGCCGCTATGCCATAGGCATTCTCGCCGTAGAAGTTGAAGTTTAGATAGAACTCAAGGATCTGGTCCTTGGTGTAGCGGCGCTCCAGCTCTCCCGCAACGAGCGCTTCGCACACCTTGCGCTCCAGGGTGAGTTCATCGGTGAGGAAGTTCTTCTTGACCGTCTGTTGGGTGATCGTTGAACCACCCCCGCCGTCGAGGTCTCCCGTGGTGGCAACGGTCAACGCGCTGCGGAGAATCGATGCGTAGTCGATACCATTGTGGTTGTAGAAATCTGCGTCCTCGGCCGAAAGTATCGTGTTGATCACCAATTCGGGAACCTCGGACAGGGGCACTGGTTGGCTGTTGCGCTCGGTGAGTGTTCCCAACAGCACATTGTCCTGGGTATACACCTCGGACAAACGTCCGAGGTCGGGGAAGTCGAGAGCGAGGTTCTGGTAGTCGCAGAAGTACTGGTCCTCGACGGTCTTGAACGTGCCGAACGCGGCATTGGAACCGAGGAAGAGGAATAGGCCAAGCCACGTCGATGCGAGGACCGCCGTGGTGGCAAGAAGAGCCGCTGAAGTAAGTCGTTTGCCGCGTCGCTCGCGTCGCTCGACCTGCTGAATACTTGGTTCCATAGTTCTGTCTGTAAGACGGTTTTTGGTCCGAAATGGTTCCGGTGCGTACCATCGGCACCGAACTGGAGGCATGTTAGGTATGTCTGGGAAAGAACCGGATGTTTTGCGCTCAACCAGCGGCATCCCAATAGACGAGGTATACGCAGAATCATCGCTCGATGATTGGGATAGCGAGACTCAAATCGGCCGGCCGGGGGAGTACCCTTTCACCCGGGGACCATACCCCTCGATGTATCGCGGTCGACCGTGGACAATGCGCCAGTACGCCGGGTTCGGCTCAGCGGCGGTGACCAACGAACGCTTCAAGGGTCTTCTCAACGCCGGCCAGACCGGACTATCGGTGGCGTTCGATCTCCCAACGCAAATGGGCATCGACTCGGATCATGCATCAGCGCTCGGCGAGGTTGGCAAGGTGGGAGTGGCAATCGATTCGATTGAGGACATGCGCACGCTGTTTGCCGGCATCCCGCTTGGCTCCGTCAGCACATCAATGACGATCAACGCCACCGCACCGATGTTGGTTTTGCTCTATCAGCTCGTGGCCGAGGAGCAGGGGGTCTCCGGCGAGAACATTCGGGGTACCGTGCAAAACGACATCCTCAAGGAGTACATCGCCCGGGGGACCTACATCTACCCCGTCGCACCGTCGATGCGGCTTGTAACGGATGTTTTTGCCTACTGCAACGAGACGATGCCGGCGTGGAACACGATCTCGATCTCCGGCTATCACATCCGCGAGGCCGGCTCGACCGCGGTGCAAGAGCTTGCGTTCACTCTTGCGAACGGTCTTGCGTACGTTGAGGCCGCTGTGGAGGCCGGACTTGATGTCGACGAATTCGCTTCTCGGCTGTCGTTCTTCTGGAACAGTCACAACAACCTGTTCGAAGAGGTTGCCAAGTTTCGCGCCGCCCGCAGGATGTGGGCTCGTCTGATGAAGGAGCGAGTGGGAGCCGGCGACCCGGCGTCCTGGCGAATGCGATTCCACACCCAAACGGCCGGCTCGACGCTCACAGCGCAACAGCCCCTCGTGAACATCGTCAGGACCACGGTACAAGCCCTTGCCGGCGTGCTCGGCGGAACGCAGTCGCTACACACGAATTCTTTTGATGAAGCGCTGGGGTTACCAACCGAGCTGTCGGCAACAGTTGCGTTGCGGACCCAACAGGTCCTTGCCTTTGAATCGGGCGTGACGGACACCGTCGATCCGCTCGCGGGTTCCTACTTCATCGAGTCGCTCACCGATGCCATCGAGGAAAGGGCGCTTGCGCTCATCGCCCGGGTTGACGAGCGGGGCGGTGCGGTCCAGGCCATCAGTGAAGGTTTTCCGCAACGAGAGATTGAGGATGCGGCGTATGCGACCGCGCGCGCTCAGGACACCGGTGAGCAGATCGTTGTCGGTGTGAATGAGTTCACCGTCGCCAACGAAGAGCCGATCGACATTCTGCGGATCGATTCGCAGATCGAGACCGCGCAGGTCGAACGGTTGCGGACTCTCAAGAATCAGCGGGATAGCGGTGCCGTTGCCGATTTGCTTGCACAACTAAAACAAGCAGCCGAGGCGGATACGAACGTCATGGTGCCACTGAAGGCGGCCCTCGCGGCGTCGGCCACAATCGGAGAAGTGTCAGACGTGTTTCGCGTGGTCTTCGGAGTGTATCGACCGACGTCGTGATGCACCTGGTTGGAGCGGGACCGCACTCTTGGGTGCGCGACAGGTGGCGAACAGCGGAAATGTCCGATTCGCGATTCGTTCATCGTCCAGGGGAGAGCTCCATGCACACAAGAAGACTGATCATCACGACGGTCCTTGTCGTGGCGGCATCGAGTCGCAGTGCATCGGGACCCGGCGCCGTTGCCGCTGCCCCCACGACAGCCCATCGACATCGACGCCCTCGACGTCGTTGGATCCCGTGGCAGCCACCTCTCGTGAGACAGGTCTCGAACTGCTCGACGCGTGTCTTGCGGCAATAAACACCGCAACCGCTGATATCAATCTCGAGAGTCCCGATGT
>BDTL01000212.1 GCA_002898115.1 bacterium BMS3Bbin02
TGCAAACACTTCCGAGCGCGGCCCTGAGAGTTCCGCATCAAGAACACCGGCCATGTCGGGGAACGCGATCGGTGGCACCGCACTCTGTAGGCGCGCTAGTTCCGATGCGTAATCCGGGCCGATCAGATCGGCACGGGTGCTCAGAATCTGCGCGAGTTTGATAAACGTGGGGCCGAGGTCTTCGAACGCCATGCGGATGTGCTCCGGACCTGAATACGGTTCGTCGCGCCGGGGATGGCTGAGCAGCCCCTTCTGAAACGGCAACAACCACCCCAGCTTGGCCTGGACAAGTGTCAGACCGAGACCGTGACGAACGAGCGCGCCCGCGATCTGACGCTCTCGCCGCCATCGTTGCCGGCGGTTCCACGGTTCGTTGCGGCGCTCCCACCGCTGCGTCAACGCGCCCATCTACGAGTGCCCATGTGCCTTTCACCCTCTAGGAGTCTGTCGATCATCGTAGCCACCGCTTCGGGGAATCGAACGGTCTCCTGGCTGATGTGCACACCACTATTCCAGGGTTACCGCAGTCAGTCGGTCGAACACCACGCCGGTGTTGCGGAGGAATCGCTCAGGGGTGAAACACGATTCGATCGCCTCCTCGCTGAGGGTTACTTCTGTGTCGCCCACCAACAAGTCCTTCAGATGAGCACCTGTGTCCCATGCCGTCATGGCGTTGCGTTGCACGATCCGATACGACTCATCTCGCGAGAGGCCCGTCTCAATAAGCGCGAGCATGACAGCCTGCGAGAACACGAGCCCCTGGGTGCTGTCGAGGTTGGAGAGCATGCGGTCCGAATCGATGACAAGGTTGTCGATGAGTCCGGTCATTCTCGTCAGTGTGTAGTCAATCGCCAGACACGAGTCGGGCAAGATCACCCGCTCGACACCGGAGTGGGAGATGTCGCGTTCGTGCCACAGAGCGATGTTCTCCAGCGCCGCGGATGCGTTGCCTCGAAGGAGCCGGGCCATGCCCGAGGCGTTCTCAGAAGCAATGGGGTTCCGCTTGTGGGGCATTGCGGACGAACCCTTTTGCCCTGAGCGAAAGGCTTCGTGGACCTCGCCGACCTCGGATCGTTGAAGGTGACGGATCTCTGTGGCGAACCGCTCGATACCGCTTGCGATGAGCGCGAGCGTTGTCACGAACTCGGCGTGTCGGTCGCGGTGGGTGATCTGGGTCGATGCCGGCTCGATCCCGATACCGAGCCTCTCGCACACGAACGCCTCTACCGACGGAGGTGTGTGGGCGTAGGTGCCGACAGCACCGGAGATCTTTCCGACGGCTACGGCATCACGGGCGCGAACCAGGCGGTCGTAGTCTCGGGAAATCTCGAACGCCCAGTTGGCGAGTTTGAGACCGAAGGAAGTCGGCTCGGCCCAGATGCCATGTGTGCGCCCGATCATGACGGTGTCGCGATGTTCGAACGCACGGCGCTGGACGACTGCGAAGAACTCGCGTAGGCGGCGAAGCAGGAGGTTCGCCGCGTCTTTAAGAATCGCACCCTGGGCGGTATCGAGAACGTCCGACGATGTGAGTCCGAAGTGCACCCACTCGCCGCCGGTCTCTGTCGACTCCGCGAGGAGATCTACGAAAGCTGCGACATCGTGGTTGGTGATCTTTTCGCGGTCCTTCCACGCTGCAGGATCTACCTCCGGGGCGCGGCGTACGCCGGCGGCTGCCTCGGGTGGAGCGACACCTTCAGCGACCCACGCCTCCACGACCAGCGTCTCGACCTCCTTCCAGACCGCAAGCTTGTGCGCCTCAGACCAGAGCGCCGCCATCTCAGGCAGTGAATACCGTTCGATCATGAAGTCCAACTCTGTCGATACGTCGCGAGGCGTCCCGCGACCGCCTCGTCATGCAAGGACAGGATTGATGCTGCGAGGTATGCGGCGTTTGCGGCGGAGTCGATTGCGACGGTTGCGACGGGGATTCCGGTCGGCATCTGCACCGTTGCGTACAGAGCGTCGATCCCTTTGAGCGCACCCGCCGCGATCGGGACTCCGATCACGGGGATAGTTGTCAGCGCTGCTACGGCACCAGCGAGGTGAGCAGCCTTGCCGGCCCCGCAGATGATCGCGCCGAAGCCGTTGTCGCGAGCGGCGCGCGCAAACGATGACACAGCCTCGGGGTTGCGATGGGCTGACATCACGTGGACCTCGTGCTCGACGCCCATGTCAGTGAGGACGTCGCTTGCGGGTTGCATGACGTTCATGTCCTTATCCGAGCCCATCAGTATCGCGATCTTCATTGCTGCTCCATGTCTCGAAAGTCTTAGTTCGTAGCTATGTCGGTACGGTTCTGTTTGCCGGTGAATCGGATCTCATCGGTTGCTCGATAGGCGATCTCGCGCGCTTGTTTCACCGTCGGGCCGAGACCGACGACATTGAGGACCCGCCCACCGGCGGTAACGACGCCGTCTGTGGTGAGTGTCGTTCCAGCGTGGAAGACGATTGCGTCTCCAATGTTATCGAGGCCGCGCACCGGATAGCCCGTCTCGGGATTCTCCGGGTACCCGGGCGCTGCGAGAACGACGTTCACACAGGCGTCATCGCTCCAGGCCAACGGCTCTGTCGGGAGCTCGCCATCGACTGCTCGATCAATCAGGGTGAGGAAGTCCTCCTCAAGTCGGGGGAGTACGACCTGTGTTTCAGGATCGCCGAGGCGGCAATTGAATTCCACGACCTTGGGGCCGTCTGTCGTCAACATGAGTCCGACGTAGAGAAACCCCTTGAACAGGATCCCGTCATCCTCCATGACTCGTAACACCGGCAACGCAACGTTGTTGATAGTGGATTCGACCAGGTTGTCAGGCAGGTCCATGGCGGGTGAGTAGCTCCCCATGCCTCCGGTGTTCGGACCGCGAGCGCCGTCGAGAAGACGTTTGTAGTCGCGGGCGGGTTCGAGGCCGATCGCTTTCACTCCGTCGCACAGCATGAACACTGAGACCTCGCGCCCGTCGAGGAACTCCTCGATCACCACAGTTTCACCGGCTGGACCGAAGTGGCCCGCAATGCAACTACGCGCCCAACCCTGAGCAGCAAGGAGCCCTTCGGTGACGAGGACACCTTTCCCCGCCGCGAGACCGTCCGCCTTTACGACATAGGGCGGGGTCGCCTCTGCGAGGTAGGCCGCGGCTTCGTCGGCATCAGTGAACGTTGCTGATTTTGCGGTGGGCACTCCGGCCCTTGTCATGATGTCCTTTGAGAACGCCTTCGATGATTCCAGACGAGCGGCATCCTTGGTGGGGCCGAATGCCCGGATACCTGCTGCGTCGAGTGCGTCGATGAGTCCGGCCGCGAGCGGCGCTTCGGGACCGACGACAACTAAATCGATCGCATTGGCGACCGCGAGGTCACAAATGGTCGCAACATCGGTCGGGTCCACATTGGGGAGTACCGCGCCCAGTTGTGCGAGGCCGGGGTTTCCTGGAACGCTCAGCAGGTTCGAGAGATACGGGGATTGCCGCAGTTTCCAGCCCATCGCGTGCTCGCGGCCACCGCCTCCGATCAGCATGACGTTCATTGGTGCCTACCGTTCGAACGTTGCGGCACGTTCCGGGCCCACTGAAACGATCGAGATCGGCACACCTGCCCGATCCTCGATGTATTCGATGTAGTCGCGGGCTTCCCTCGGAAGCGCGGCAAACGAGCGAACCCCGGTTATGTCCTGGTTCCAGCCCGGGAGCTCTTCGTACACTGGAGTGCAGTTGTACAGCACACGGTGTTGCCTGGGGAAGTTGGTGTAACGCTGGTCAAGTGAATCGTATGCGACCGCAACCTTGATCGTATCGAAGTCGGAGAGTACGTCGATCTTTGTGAGAGCGATCTTTGTGAGACCGTTGACGCGAGCCGAGTAGCGAAGCGCGACAAGATCAAGCCATCCACACCGTCGCCGACGGCCGGTGACGGTCCCGAATTCACCACCGATCTCGATCATCCGGTCACCGATCTCGTTCTCCAATTCCGTCGGGAACGGGCCTGCGCCAACCCGCGAGATGTACGCCTTGGTGACACCGAGCACGTCGGTGATCGCTCCCGGTCCGATGCCTGCACCGGCACACGCGGCACCAGCGGTCGGGTTCGAGCTCGTGACGAACGGATAGGTACCGTGGTCGACATCGAGCAATGTGCCCTGGCCGCCTTCGAACACGACATTCTTCCCATCACGGATCGCTTCCCAGACGAGAAGCGACGTGTCGGCGATGTAGTCGTGGAGGCGCTCGGCGTATCCGAGGTACTCCTCGATGATTGGCTCCGGGTCCATGGGTAGTTGGTTGTAGACCTTGGTGAGTAGCTTGTTCTTTTCTTTGAGAGCGATCTCGACCTTTGAGCGGAAGATCTTCGGGTCGAAGAGATCTTGAGTCCGAATGCCCTGGCGTGCGAACTTGTCCGTATACGCCGGTCCGATGCCGCGCTTGGTGGTTCCGATCTGCTGTTTGCCGAGGAAGCGTTCCATCACCATGTCAAGCTTGCGGTGGTACGGCATGACAAGATGTGCGTTGGCGGACACACGAACACGAGTGGGATCGATACCCCGCGACGACAGCATGTCCATCTCGGTGATCAGTGCGGCCGGGTCTACCACACAGCCGTTACCGATGACCGGCGTGACCTGGGGGTACAGAACACCACTCGGAATGAGTGTGAGCGCAAACTTCTCGTCATCGACGATGATGGTGTGGCCCGCGTTGTTGCCACCCTGGTAGCGCATAACAACGTCGGCATCTTCGGACAGGATGTCCGTGATTTTGCCTTTTCCCTCGTCCCCCCACTGGGTCCCAACTACGACCGTGGCCGGCATGTGTTCCTCCGGATTCGACCGTAGAACGAGTGTAGGCGGCGTTTCGCCGTGTTCCAATACGAGATTCGCCTAAAACGGACTATTTTGCCAACGGTTCTTGACTCGCGGTCGCTATATATCGGTACACTGGTGGTATTCCACCTGAGAGGGGCGTCGAATGCCAAAGATTCGTGCAGAGAACATTGAGCGTCACAAGGTGCTCACACGCAACATGTTGTTGGATGCGGCAGAGCTGGTTCTGTCCCGTCAAGAGTATGCGGGCGCGTCGTTGAGTCTGATCGCAGACACGGCGGGCATTCCGCGGACGACCGTGTACGAGTATTTCGGCAACAAGGACGAGCTGCTCGTTGCGGTCCTTGAGGACCGAGTGCCTCCGATCGTTGACGAGGTAGTTGCCGGGCTCTCCGATCGAGACCCTGCCGCGAGGATCGAACTGATCTTCGACCGGCTCCTCACTGCGTTCGCCGAACGCCCCAGTGCAGGCCGTGTCGTTTTCTGGGTTCGACGCCGTTTGCCAACGTGGGGTATAGAGCGTGTCGATCTGGTGCTGGCGCCAATCCGTGACCAACTGGCAGACGCCCTGACCGATGGGATCGACCAGGGTGTGTTCGCCGATCGTGAACTCGATTCGAGTGTCACGATGGTGTTTGACCTTTTGATGGGCGGTGCGGAGATCGTGCTCGCATCCGGGGGTAACGCCGACATTGTTCGAAGTGAGGTCGGATTGCGATCTTCGCTCGTGGTCCGGGGTCTGTCCGCTCGTTAACGGCGGTCGACACCAGTGTTGTGATCGGTCCATCACCGTGCATACACACGTCCGACTGTACGGCCGCCCGGCTCCGCAGTTCGGTTCTTCTGTAACCAGGGACCCGGGCGCGCCTTCTATGCTTACCGGAGTGGCTACCCGTTACATGGTGTAGATCAGCGCGGTCAGGAACTCTCTATGTCTTTACTGAGATACGGCATCATTGGGACCGGGATGATGGGTGTCGAACATATTCACAATCTCCTCCATGTGAACGGTGTAGTCGTTACCGCGCTCTCAGACCCAAACGCCGGGAGCAGAGATGTCGCGAGTGGGTTGGTTCCGGATGCCGCGGTATTCGACGACCACCGCCGGCTCGCCGCCGCAGGTCTCTGCGATGCGGTTGTGGTGGCGTCGCCCAACATGACCCACGTCGACGTACTAGTAGATCTCCTCGATACGGACCTCCACGTCCTTGTTGAGAAGCCGCTGTGTACGACCGTGGAGGATTGTTACACGATCTTCGATCTCGCCGCGAAACGCGACGCCATCACCTGGGTAGGTCTTGAGTATCGCTACATGCCGGCAATCGCCCGCCTCATCAGTGAGGTGGACGCGGGAGCGGTGGGACGTCCGCGTATGATTTCGATACGCGAACACCGATTTCCCTTTCTT
>BDTL01000213.1 GCA_002898115.1 bacterium BMS3Bbin02
TTCCGAACGCCAGATCTACAACGTCAGCTCCCGCCCGACGGGCCGCCAGCTTGAGTTGATTTATCTCCGCAAACACATACGGCGGAAGATTGTCGATACGTCGGAATTCCATGGGAGGAGCGTAGCTGTTCAGAGAGACGCTACGGAGATGGGAGCGCCGGCGATTCTGCGGTTCCTGTACCGATGCCGATGGCGCGCTGCAAGGGTCCCGGGACGAGTTCAGCCATCCACGCCAGGAACCCTGTCACGAGTTCTAGGGCATCGTCATCTCCGTCCCAAAGTTCTTCGATCACATCTGGCGGTGTTGCTTTGACTAGCTGGTGGATGCCCAGGAACAACACCAGTAGGTCGTCGAGCTGGCCCACGACGGGAATGAAGTCAGGGATAAGGTCAACCGGTAACACAAAGTATCCGGCCGCGACACCTGCCGTGACTTTGGCCCGCGTTGGGACTCGCCGATCTCTCATGCATCGCCAAATGAGTTTGACAAGGTTTGGTGTGGCACGGAGCGCTTCACTCACTACGTCGCTTGTAGACCTGCGCGCAATGACAGGCTCCGCGACACCATCCACCGTGTGTTGATTCGTCATACGCTTTCGATTCCGTCCTCAACGACCGCCCGGGCCATCAGTCCGGCACCGATCGCTCCGGCGTCCGGCCCCATTCCCGCGACGAGAATCGGAGGAAGCATACGATGCGCGGCACCGTGCAACGCATCCGCGGCGACCCGGCGAGCAGGACCCAGGATCGACTCACCAATCGAGCCAAGCCCGCCACCGACGACAACGACCTCGGGGTCAAAGATGGCGATCAAGTTGCACAATCCCCGCCCGAAGTCGGTTCCGACCTGGGTCACCAGGCCGCGGGCAACTTCATCCCCGGCATCCGCAGCTTGGGTAACAGCCTTGCCCGTGATCGGTGCCTCCGACAGAAGATGGGTCAGAGAGCCCGACGGGTTCGCTTCGACGAATGCCGTCGCCATGGCCGCCAGCGCCGGTCCGGATGCAACGGTTTCCCAACACCCTTGTTTGCCGCAGGCGCACTGCCGTCCGTTCGGCTGGTACAGCATGTGTCCCCACTCGCCCGCGAACGAATCACCCCGGTAGAGCTTTCCATCGATGACGATGGCGCCGCCGATGCCGGTTCCGAGGGTCACGAGCAGCATGTTCGAATATCCGCGGCCGTTTCCAATGACCATTTCGGCATACGCCGCGGTGTTGGCGTCTGAATCGACGATCACCGGTACGCCGAGCAGCTCCTCAAGCTGGTCACGTAGCGGCAGTCGGGTGCCGGCAACGTGGGGACCCCATGCAAATACGCCCTCAGGAAATCGCACCAACCCCGCGATACCGGCACCAACCGAGGCCGCACCACCAAGCTCGGCGACGACATCCTGCACAGACTTGGCGAGATGCGCAGGTTCCGACGGTGTGGCAAGCTTTACGCGACGAATCACAGTGGTGCCGTCGAGGAGTACGCCCAGCACCTTCGATCCCCCGATGTCAACCCCGATGGACACCGCGCCACCTTCCTCGCTGTTCGCCAATGTCAGGCCGTCTCGGCGCGCTTTTTAAGACCCCGCAACGCGCTCGATACGATTTGCTTTTCAGCCTGCCGGCGGAGGAAACCCGGGACTACGAATGCCGGATCGACGCGAAGTGCGTACAGAACTTCCGTTGAACCGTCCTCAAGCTCAGTAAACTGATAACTGCCCTCAAGAAGTCGAATATCGGCCCCTGGTTCTGCGACCCACGAGAACTTCTGATCAGATTCGAACGAATACCGGAGGGTATAGGAGATCTCCTTGATCATCGCGTCCGCGACGAATTCGACCCGCGACGGTAACCCATCTTCGAATTCTTCGAGGATGTCAACCGATTTCACGCCGGAAACCCAGTCCGGGTACGAGGCGACGTCGGTCGCCACCTTGAATACCTTGTCGGGGCTGGCAGAAACTTCGATGCTCTGAACGGTGCCCTCAACGGCCATAGAACTCACCTCCACGTCACGCGTCTTCCGACGTAGCGTAGCCTGTGTGCAGCCCCATGGGTCGCTCTCAACTACCGACGGAACCGGACATAGTGTCTGGCGCACTCCAGGCGATCCGATCGAGCGCTAGTACGTACTCGACGCTGTCGCCCTCGACATACTCACGATCGAACGCGGCTAGACCTTGCTCGAGTTCGTCGTTGCTGACGAATTGCAGGGTCGAGACATATCCGGCACGCACAGAACACCGAAACCGGGCCGGTGTTGTTCGGACGATCTCGTCAATTTCAGAAAACTCGACATCACAGCCCAGACGGCCGAGATGCGAAACGATGTCTGCCGGATTCGGGAAACGGCCGGCATCCACCCGTCCGACAGACGGGAACCAATGGTTGAGAAAGGACTGGCGGTGATGCCGCTCCCCGAGGGTATAGATGAGACCCTGACCGCGGCGTGCCATCACCCGGCACGCCTCGTCCAATGAGAGGCGCCAATTGCCGTAGTGGATAGAGAGATGAAAGTACACCAGATCGACCGTCGCGGCGGCAAAGGGGATCGCCTGTGCGGTGCCACAGACACGGTGAACCGCCTCCGGGACGTGCGCCAGCATCGCAGTTGACGGATCGAGCACGATCGCAAAGACGTTGGCGTCCGCCCACACCGCCGCATGCGACCCGCGCCCACCCCCGATGTCAAGGGCAACCCGTATCGGCTGCGTGCGTTCGACAACTGCCTCCTGTGCACGTCGGCGCGCCGCATCACTCATCGGCCGATAGTCATACCCTCGGGCAAGCGACGACAGGTTAACGTGGTTCATGATCAACGGTGCGTCCCGTTGCCCGGAAGAACCCGACGTTGTGGCAACGGGTCTCTCCGACATCCCATGTGACGGCGCGCGGTTGGTGGACATCGCCAAAATAGTGAAACCGTGGTTGATGCTCCTCTATGTAGTCCAGAACCGCCGCCGAACCCTTCCCCGGTCCAGCCACGACGTCCGTCGCGAGGGCCGGAACCAGCGGTGGGACATGGGTACAAAGAATGTCGACAGGCCCAAGGTCGGCGAGGCGGCGCTTCATCTCTTCATCGACGATCTCACCTGGTGCGCCGGTGCGCCGCGTACCGCCCCCGACAACTCCGATCCTGTACCCGTCGAGTTCAATCACATCGGATAGGACGAACACCAGACCGTCGGGTAGGCACGCCTCCAGGAGATCGATACGATCAACGTTGCCGAAGGTGACGTATCCTTCCAAACCAGCAAGAGCATCACCGATCTCGGCATAGGCATCTTCATATGCCGCACGAAATGCGGCATCAAGCTCTTCCCCACGACCGGACCGCAGATCGTCCCAGCGGTTCCTGAGTTCGGTGAAGCGACCTGCGATCCGCAGGTCGCTCATATCTTTGACGAACTCCGCGCCGCACACGTCGGGAAGAATCCCCGACCACGAGCGATAGTCGATCAGGTTCACGAGGTCTCCGAGAATCAGAACGGGCCCGTCTGACCGAGACAGCCTCTGCAACGGCTGTACACCACCATGAACGTCGGAGAACAGTCTCATGCCGACGGAGTCCCCAGCACTCGCGCGAGGACAAACAGGGCGCCGGCGCCGAGGACCGCGGCCCCGAACGAGGTAACCGTTCCGAACCCGCCGAACGATGCGGACATACCCGCCATACCGAACCCGGAAGCCGCACCCACGAGTTCACCCATGAGCGGTATCGGTGCAGGCCGTGCAACGGTCTCAGCAACGGCAACTTTGACAACCCAGACGATCAATCCAACCACACCGAGTACCAGTGCCAACGCGTAGATCGCCGTCATTGGGGAAAACCACCATGAGCGCCACTGTCACCGACTGACTCGGTTGGGAATCCTCGAAATACGAGAAGCATGCCAATGATAATGATCAGGGTCGCGACCGCCATGATCACTTTGGGAGAAAGCAGCACCGACCGCGGCGCGACGATTGTCACCAGCGCGTCTCGTGCGGCGACCACCCACAACGCGATTGCGACCATGATGAGCAACCACCCTCCTGCACCCCCGACAGAGATGATTGAAACTCCGAACCCCAAACCGAAAGACGTCACGATCAGCACCATGATGCCCTCGACCGAACGATCGACCTTCATCAATCCTCCGCCCGGGAGGAGCCCGGCTCGTATGACGTGCCGGGGCGTCACGTTCCATAGTTTGGAGCCGAATGTTTCGAAGATTTCTGCGCCACACACCGTGCAGATCGAGAGGTCGATCGACTGCTCTTCGTTGCACACCGAACATGCCCAGGTGCGCGGATCCGACGCGTCAACCGCCGCCACAGGCGTGTCGGCCTCCACGGCGAGTTCGTCCCGTTCGCTGGTCGAGCCCAGCGTCGCATAACACTGGCTGCACCAGTTTGCAGATTGTGGGTTGCGGGCACCGCACGCACCGCAAGTCGAAAAGTCCTCATTCATCGTCGTTAGCGTACCGCAGGCCGCCCCGCACAACGCACAACTGCGTGTTGGATCTCGGCAAGGACGCCGCTATCCGACTCAACCGTTGCCGCCGCGTCAAGCGCACGGCGCGCTTGGTCACCGCCGATCTGCCCGAGCGCCCAGGCTGCATGACTGCGAAGCGTCGACGATCCGTTCCCCAGCCACCCGGCAACAACGTACACATGGCGATCGTCGCCGCTGTTGCCGAGGGCAACGAGGGCATTGCGCCGCACGTAGTCCATCCTCCGCTTCGGCACGTACCAATGTTCGGTGGCGCTCTCAAGCTCTCGATCCGATGCCGCAAGGACGGCGAGGAGGTCGACCCTGCCGCGATCGGCAGTCGCTAGTGACAGGCTCCTATTCCCGGGTGGACAAACATCGAGACAATCATCACAACCGTAGATGCGGTCACCGACCGCTTCACGAAGTTCCCTGGGAATCGCACCGGGCGTTTGTAACAGGTATGCGAGACACAGCCTGACGTCAAGGACTCCCGGTTCGACAAGCGCCCCGGTGGGGCAGGCCGGCAAACATGCCGAACACGTACCACAGCTGCGGGACATCGCCGTATCGAGCGGTAGGTCCGCGTCGGTCACTACCGAACCCAGCAAGATCCATGGCCCGTGCCCCGGGGTCAATACCATCGTATTCTTGCCCCACCACCCGACTCCGGCACGAACAGCCGCGGCACGATCCACAAGTCTGTTGTCGTCATGTATGGCTTCCGCTCGGTGCCCGGATGTGCGAAGGTTGAGAGCGATGGCACCGAGCACCTCGGCAAGCCGCTCATAGTGGTGATGTGTGGCAAACCGGGCTACCCGACCGGTTCCCGGTGCAGGTCCGGACGGTGATCCGGCTTCGGGTAGATATGTCGTTGCAACGACCACCAGTCGGCGAGCCCACGGAAACGTCTTCAGAATGTCCGTCGCTGTTGCGGGATCACGAAACGTGAAACCGAGCGATCCCGACATTCCCGACGATCTGCGCTCCTGCATCGTTGTAAGCGCATCAGCGAACGGTTCGACGGAAGCCACGCCGCATCCAACAGCGCCTGCGGCCATAGCTACCGCGTGAACCGGGGTTCCGTCTTGCTCCATGCCGGCCAAGCGTAGTGGTCACCCTGACCGCCGCTTGCCGCGGATTCGTCAGATTCGCAAAGGCCGCGGATTCGTCAGATTCGCAAAGGAGTATCCTGCACGCGTGATTGATTCAGCCACATCTCTCGGACCCGCATATCGACTTGAGACTCTCGATGCTGTCGACGGCGGTACGTTCGATGTGATCGTGGTCGGCGGCGGTGTTACCGGCATTGGTTGTGCACTCGATGCTGCCTCGCGGGGCCTGACAGTTGCGGTGATCGAACAACGTGACCTTGCCTCGGGGACGTCGAGCCGGTCGTCGAAGCTGATCCATGGCGGCCTGCGCTACCTTGAGCAACTGGACTTCGGGTTGGTGCGCGAAGCTCTTCGCGAGCGGGAGTTGCTCGCATCCAAGCTCGCCCCCCACCTCGTGTGGCCGGTTCCGTTTGTCTACCCCTTGCAGCACCGCGTCTGGGAGCGTGCCTATGTCGGTGCGGGCATCATGTTGTACGACGGACTCGCGAAGCTCGGCAAAAGCACCATGCCGAGGCATCGTCACCTGAGCCGAACCAAACTCGCCGAGGCGTTCCCCGGCATAAAGAAGTCGGCCTTTGTCGGTGGGATCCTGTATTACGACGCCGGTACCGACGACGCACGATACGTCACCGCCGTGGCACGAACCGCGGCTCGTGAAGGAGCCCGCATCCTCACAAGTACCCGGGTGACGGGGTTCATCCGCGATAACGGTCGTGTGAACGGCATAACGGCGACATGTCTCGAATCGGGTCGAACCATCAGGGCGAAAGCAACGGTCGTCATCAACGCGACCGGCGTCTGGACCGACTCGGTCGAATGCCTCGTGGGGGATGAAGAGACCGAAGTCACCGCATCCAAGGGAATCCACATCGTGGTACCCAAGGACCGCATCGAATCCTCGATCGGGTTCATCACGAAGACAAAGACGAGCGTCCTCTTCCTTATCCCACACGGGGATTTCTGGCTTATCGGGACAACAGATACCAAGTGGGATCTGGACCTCGACCATCCGGCAGCAAGCAGATCTGACGTTCTCTATGTGCTCGAACAGGCCAATAGGGTCGTCGAAGTACCGCTCACCGAAGACGATATCGTGGGCGTGTTTGCCGGGCTCCGCCCGCTTGTCGTTGGGAATGCGAAGTCCACGGCAAAGGCGTCTCGCGAGCACAGCATCACCCACCCCGCTCCCGGATTGACAACGATCGCCGGCGGTAAGTTTACGACCTACCGGTTGATGGCTGAGGACACCGTTGACCGCGCATTCGAGGAAGCCGGCGTGGCGATTCCGGGCACACGTACAGCCGAGCTACCGCTGGTTGGCGCTGACGGATACGCCGCCGTGGCCAGCAACAAATACGGGCTGAGCGCACAGTACGGCCTGCCGGAAGACCAGATTGATCGTCTGCTCCGCCGCTACGGCGCGGAAATCACCGATCTGCTCGACCTGGCTACGGAGAATCCAAAGCTGGCGGAGCCGGTGCCGTCGGGCACGTATCTCGGTGCCGAAATCAGATTCGCCGTCGAACACGAGGGAGCGCTCCACCTCGACGACGTATTAGCGCGGCGAACACGCCTCTCGATCGAGACACCGGACCGGGGCGTTGATGCAGCTCCCGTGGTTGCAGAAATCATGGCTGAGGTCCTCGGGTGGGACACGACGGTAGTCAAGCGCGAGCTGGAACATTACGAAGCACGCGTCGCCGCTGAACGTGAGTCTCAAACCATGCCTGACGACCTCACAGCAGACGCTGCCCGACTCGGCGCGCCTGACGTACGAATGCTCGGCGAGCATTGAACTAACGTCTCGCTCCGGGTATCACGTCCCCTCTCCGCAGCGCGGAACCCGACTTCCGTCACTTGACGTGCGGCCGCGCGATCAATAAGGTTGAACAGATGAACTCCACGCGCACAGATGTTCAAATGGAGCGGACAGCGGCCCCACCCGGGGTTTCGGAGTCCGACTATCGCCTGTGTGTCCAGGCCGCCATGCTCTACTACCGCGACGGGCTGAGCCAGAGCGAAGTTGGAGACCTGCTCGGATACTCCCGCATCAAGATCAACCGAGTGCTCAGCATGGCTCGCACTCTTGGCATCCTGGAGATCCGCGTCAAAGTTCCCGTTGGGTGGCACATCGAGCTCGAGTCCGACCTTGCCTCCGCGTACGGACTACGCGAGGCGGTGGTCGTGAGCTCCGATGGCTCCCACCAGGTGACCGCATCAACTCTCGCCGAAGGCGCTGCCACTTGGCTCACCCAGCACCTCCAGCCACACATGCGAGTCGGCCTCGGCATTGGACGGACCCTTTCGCATATGCCGGAAACATTTCGCCTCGATCAGCCGATCGAATGCACGTTTACCGAAGTGCTCGGCACCGTATACACCCAGGACTGGGCCACACTCGACGTGACCTCAAAGATGGCCGAAC
>BDTL01000214.1 GCA_002898115.1 bacterium BMS3Bbin02
AGGCCGGACGGTGCTGAAGAGGTGTTTGCGGAGGTCGTCAGGATGTCCCTCGCCGACGCGCTAGAGCGTGTTGCCACGGGTGAGATAGTCGATGCCAAAACGATTATCGGCTTGCAAACAGTCGAGGACCGACAGTGAAACTTGAGATGATCGCCGAGGACTACCTCGGGTCGATCGTTGTTGAAGAGGGGCATTCACCCAGGACTGCGGACGCGTATCGGGGTGACCTCGTCCACTATCTGGGTTTCCTTGATGGGCGAAGATCTACTCAAGAACTTGTGGCGTCGTACATCGAGGGTTTGCAGGGTGTTGGACTCGCACCGAGCTCCATCAAGCGGCGCTTGGCAGCTCTGCGGGGTTTGCACCGTCACGCGGTGCGCGAGGGGTTTCGTACCGAGGATCCAACTGCACAGGTCCCGACACCAAAGGTCGGGAAATCCCTACCGAAGGCGCTCACTATCGATGAGGTCGGAGCATTGCTCGGGTCTGTTGATGGCGTCACGCCGATGGGCAAACGCGACAGCGCGCTGCTGGAGTTTCTCTACGCGACGGGTGCCCGAGTGAGTGAGGCGGTGAGTTGTGATCTTCTTGACCTCAATCTTGATGAGAGGACTGTGTTGCTTACCGGTAAGGGAAACAAACAACGTTTGGTCCCCCTCGGGTCGTACGCGGTCGCCGCCATCAATGAATATCTCGAAACGCTTTCGTTCCTGAGGCTTAAGGCGTCGGCCTCGGGGGCACTGTTTCGCAACGCAAGGGGAGGTCGTTTAACCCGGCAAGGTATGTGGGGCATACTGAAGAAAGCCGCGGAGATAAGCGGTATTCCCCCAGAGCGGGTGTCACCGCATGTGTTGAGGCATTCGGCCGCCACACACATGGTTGAAGGTGGCGCCGATCTTCGTACAGTTCAAACACTCCTAGGTCACGCTAGTATTTCGACTACGCAGATATACACACGCGTGTCACCTGAACACCTCTATGAGGTGTATGTCACGGCTCATCCAAGGGGCCGCTGAGACCGGGGACACGAAGCGTTACGGGGGCGCTCCGAAAGGGGAAGCGGCATGGACATTGAGGCAATAGCGGTCGAGCTCGACGCCGAGCGACTGAAACTTGTGCACCAACTCGATGAGTTGGGAGCAACCGAAACGGGTGACCTCACAGCGAATGTCGACTACGGTTTCGCCGACGCGGCTTCGGCGACTGCTGAGCGGAGCGAAGTCCTGAGTCTTGTCGCAAACATCAAGCGTCTCCTCGGCGACATTGACCGCGCCCGGGCCTCGATCGCCGATGGGACCTATGGGACTTGCGCAGAGTGCGGCAGCGAGATCGGTGAGGCGCGGATGGAGCATCGCCCAACGTCGCGGTACTGCGTACGCTGCAAATCTCAGTTGGCCGGATAGAGTCCATGCCTTCGCCCGCGCACCTTGTGCGCCGCTTCTTCGGACATGTGCGAGCTCGTCCCCTCGCTGCTGAGGAGCGACACTGGGTGCTCGAACTGATTCATCCACACGAGGCTGGGCTGTTCTGGCGGCAATCAACCGCTGACCTGCGCCACGCCGTTGAGACCGCCCGGAAGGTCGCGGACACGTTTCCGGATGACCGAACCGTCCAGCGCGCTGCACTCTGGCACGACATCGGCAAGGTGGAGAGCCAACTCACCGCACTTGGTCGGGCCACGGCGACGGTCGCTCGGACACTGCGGGTACCTCGTTCGCGGCGATGGCGTGCCTATGACGAGCACGGTCCTCGGGGCGCGGTTCAACTCGAGGCGCTCAAGTGTGAGCCGTTGGTCATAGCGTTCGCTAGATATCACCCGCAAGGGGCGCCGCCGGAGTATGACGTCAACGTGTGGAACGCGTTGCTCGCCGCTGATGACGATTGATGATGATTCCGCGTCGCTTCGACGCGCGATACCATGGCGGTAGCAAGTCGTTGGAGACCCCGTGACGTATGAAGTGCAAACCCGAGTGTTCGAAGGGCCCCTTGACCTTCTGCTGCAACTCATCACGTCGCACCAACTTGAGATCACTGAACTTTCCCTCTCCTCGATCGTCTCAGAGTACGTGTCGTACATCGACGAGATGGAGGAGACCGACATCGAGATGACGTCGGAGTTTCTATTGATTGCCGCGACGCTCGTGCAGTTGAAGGCGCGGCACTTGCTCCCGGATTCCCAAGGATTCGACCTTGACGAGGAGCTGGCTCTTGCCGAAGAGCGGGACAAGCTACTGTCCCGGTTGCTGGCCTGTCTCACTTTCAAGGATGTGGCAGCGGTTCTGCTGCACCGCCTGGAGGCGACCGAACGCTGGGTGCCCCGTACCGTCGGTCTCGACTCGGGGATCGAAGCAACGCTGCCCGAGGTTCGTCTCGGTGTCACAGTCGAGCAGTTCCACGCGATCGCGGAGGTCGCATTCTCGGAGACCCTCGTTGACCCTGATCTGGACCACTTCGATTTCGATCTGCCTTCGGTTGACGATGCCATTGCCGACCTCCGGGCGCGTATGGCGACTGAGGCGATTGCAGAGTTCGACACCCTTGTGGCCCACTGTGATCGGCCGATCGAGGTTGTCGCCTACTTTCTCGCGCTTCTTGAACTGGTCCGCTGGGGTATGGTTCACGCCACTCAAGAAGGGGCCGACGGCCCGATCACACTTGTCCACAATCCATCGCCAACGAACCCCGAAGGTATCGAAATGATTGCTCGTGTCTCTGAATGGGGGAACAGCTAGTGGATGTGGCATCGACTGTCGAAGCTATCTTGTTCGTTGCCGAGGAGCCCGTGGCGGCAGCGGAGTTGTCCCAACTGCTTGAGGTGCCTCGAACCGATGTCGACGATGCGCTTGTGGCTCTCCAGGAGAGGCATGCATCAGGACCCTCGGGTCTGGTTGTCCGTAACATGGGTGGCGGATGGCGGCTCTACACCGATCCGGAGACGAAGCCGTACCTTGAGCGGTTCGCAGCGACAGAACGGTCTGCTCGGCTTTCCAAAGCAGCGCTGGAGACGATGGCGATCGTTGCCTACAAACAGCCAATATCGCGCGGCCAGGTCGCCGAGGTTCGCGGAGTCGACTCTGATCGTGTTCTCAGAACGTTGGAGCGGCGTGGTCTGATATTCGAGGCTGGTCGCGCTGAAGGACCCGGGCAAGCCGTGCTGTATTCCACGACGAACCTGTTCCTTGAGAAACTCGGCCTCGCCTCTCTTTCAGAACTTCCCCCGCTCGCCGACCATGTGCCGCCTGTCGGCGTCGTTGACGTTCTCGAGCGGCCTTTTCGCCCGGAGGAACCATCGAACGAGTCCACAAGCTGATCGCCCGGTCAGGGTATTGTTCGCGTCGCAAGGCTGAGATCCTGGTTGCTCAGGAGCGGGTGTCAGTCGATGGGATCATCGCGACGATTGGTCAGCGAGTAGATCCGGTGACCGTCGCAATTGAAATCGACGGTGTACCTTTGCCGGTACGACCAGGCCTTGTCTACTACCTGTTGTACAAACCCGTGGATGTCGTCTCGACGGTGACGGACACCCACGGCCGGCCAGCCGTTGTCGATTTTGTTCCCGCTGAGCCGCCGGTATACCCGGTCGGTCGTCTCGACGCTGACTCCGAGGGTCTCCTGCTACTGACCAACGACGGAGACCTTACCCACCGGCTCACCCATCCAAGCTTTGGTGTCCCCAAGACGTACCAGGTAGTAGTTTCCGGAGCGGTCACTAACTCCAAGGTCGCCCGTCTCGTCCGCGACGGGATCATGCTCGACGATGGACTCGCACAACCTGTCCGAGCAGTCGTCAAGGGGACCCAAGGAGACATGTCGATCGTTGAGATCGTGCTGACGGAGGGTCGTAATCGGGAGGTTCGCCGTATGTTCGAAGCTCTCGGTCATCCTGTGGACCGGCTCGTGCGCACGTCGATAGGTACCCTGAAGGATCCAAGCCTCAAACCGGGGACGCACCGTGACGTGACGAGCGCGGAGGTCCAGTCGCTGTATGCGATGTCGTCTCAGCGTGCCAGAATGCAGTGATGGAATCAACGTTGGGTAGTAAGACTGTTGGCCCCCGTCAGGGTCGGATTTCCGCAACGGTGAGCGTACCCGGGGACAAGTCCTCCTCCCACCGCGCCTTGATATTTTCCGCATTCGCCCGCGGTTCCAGCACTGTGCGGGGTCTTGGTACCGGCGCCGACGTCCAATCCACCAGGGGAGTTCTCGCTCAACTCGGTGTCGAGTTTGACGGCGAAACGGTCATGTCTCGAGGTGTCGCCGACTGGCTCGCTCCCGCGCAGACGCTTGACTGCGGCAATTCGGGAACCACTATGCGTCTGATGGCGGGGGCTTTGAGCGCGGCTCCGTTCGAGTCCACACTTGTCGGTGATGAGTCGCTTTCGGGACGTCCGATGGAGCGTCTTGTCGGGCCGCTTGAGGCTCTCGGTGGGCGCGTAACGACGACCGACGGCACCGCACCCCTCACTGTCGGCGGTTCGGCAGTGGAGCGACATCCGGCAGATGTGATTCTTCCGATCGCCTCAGCGCAGCTGCGCACGGCTTTCTGCCTCGCCGCGATCCAGGGCTCCGCGTCTTCAAGCATTGCGTCACCCGCCGGTTTCCGTGATCACACCGAGAGGTGGCTCGCCGCGATGGGCCGTGGTGAACGTGTCGGCGAATCTGTCTTTCGAATCGCTCCCGGGGAGATCAGTCCGACCACATACGATGTTCCAGGTGATCCGTCGAGCGCCGCGTTCCTGTGGGCTGTGGCGGCGGTGAGACCGGGTTCGTCGGTGACGACGCCCGATATTTCACTCAACCCCGGGAGAATCGGGTTTCTTCAAGTCCTGGAGATGATGGGCGCCCGCATCGACGCGGATGTGACAGGCGCAATCCACGGCGACCCGATAGGAACAGTCACCGTAACCGGCCAACCACTCCGGGGAGTTGACCTTTCCGGACCGGTTATCGCCGGCGCGTTGGACGAGCTGCCGTTGGTCGCTGTTGTCGCATCCTTTGCCGAGGGCATAACGCGCGTCACAGATGCAGCCGAGTTGCGCACCAAGGAATCCGATCGTGTTGCCGCCACGGTGGCAATGATCCAGGACCTCGGCGGTGGCGCCCAGGAACTGGCTGACGGGTTTGAGATTGTTGGTCTCGGTACCCTCGAGGGAGGCGAAGTAAAGACCCACCATGACCATAGAATCGCCATGGCAGGGGCCGTTGCTGGTGTTGGTTCTCTGTCGGGCGCCGTCATCCACGATGCCGACGTTGCGAACGTGTCGTGGCCCGCCTTCTATGAAGTTTTGGAATCGTTGTGGTCATAACGATCGATGGCCCATCGGGTGTCGGCAAGTCGACGGTGACGCGCGCGGTTGCGGCGGAGTACGGCTTCGATTTCCTTGATACCGGCGCAATGTATCGCGCGGCAACTGTTGCCGCTCTCGAAGCGGGGGTCCCTCTCGACGACTCGCAGGCTGTGGCGGACGTGGTTCTCAAGTCGGACATTCGATATGTCGACGGCGCGATTCTCCTGGACGGCAGAGATGTGTCAGATGCCGTGCGGGCGGATGAGGTCACCGGCGCTGTCAGTGCCGTGTCCGCAATACCCGAGGTGCGCCACCGTCTTGTCGGGTTTCAACGGGAGTGGGTTGTGAAGCGCAACGGGAACGCGGTGGTTGAAGGCCGCGACATCGGAACCGTTGTGTTCCCTGATGCGGAGGCGAAGATATTTCTTACTGCGCGTCCTGAGGTGCGCTCGGCACGTCGGGCCGGGGACGCAGAGGCTGCGAACCTTTCGACACATGCGATCGAGACCAAGCTTCGCGAACGTGACTTTCGGGACTCGACGCGCGCGATCAGTCCATTGCACGCTGCCGAGGACGCGGTTGTCATCGACACGTCCGATCTCAGCCTCGCGGAGGTTGTAAGCAGAGTCCTTGAGGTAGTCGCCGCGTCACGGTGCTGATCGGGACCCTAACGAGTCCCGATAATGTCGAGCGATTCCGCGGCGGTGTACGCCCGGTCCTCTTGAAGCGGACCGGGTTGCCCCGGCGACCGGGACGCAACGGCGCCTTCAACGAGGTGTTGTAGTGAGACGATGAGTTTGCGTAGGGCCGGCGGGAGAGGAAAATACTCGTCTTCCTCGGTGACGCGCAACGAGCTCTCCCGGTCCGCCGGGTTGACTGCGTTAATCACGTCGCGCACTCTCTGGTCCGGCGCTGACGCTCCGGCTGTCACGCCGATGACAGCGTGGTGTTCCAACCATGCCGGATCGATGTCGTCAGGTCCGTCGACCCGATACGCCTCGGCGCCATGGAGCTTTGCGACGCGTACAAGGGCCTGAGTGTTCGAGGAGTTCCGCGACCCGACCACGAGCACAAGAGTTGCCTGTTTGGCGAGAGCGATCGTGGCCGCCTGCCGGTTCGTCGTGGCGTAACAAAGGTCGCTCTTGCGCGCTGTGTGCACATCCGGGTAGGCGGCGGTCGCCGCCGCGAGGACATCCTCCCACTCGAACAAACCGAGCGTCGTTTGGGCGGCGAGAGCGACTCTCGTCGGGTCTGTTGGTCGAAAGTCCCTGAGATCGCTGTTCGGGTCGATGAGTGTCACCGACCCGACCGCTTGTGCGACGGCACCACTGGCCTCGTCGTGGCCCTGGTGACCAACGTAGATGATGTCGTAACCCTGGTTCGCCATGCGTCGAATCTCGTGGTGCACTTTCGTTACCAGCGGGCAGACAGCGTCGACCATTACCGCGGCTCGGTCTCCGGCGGCAGCAACGACTTCCGGAGCAGATCCGTGGGCCGAGAGCATGACCGGACGTCCCTCGGGAACCTCGTCAATAGTGTCAACGAAGACGACGCCTGCCCTCTCGAAGTCGCCGACGACCGCGGCGTTGTGGACAATCTCGTGGTAGCAGTACACCGGTGCCTCAAATATCTGCACCATCCAGGTGAGTGCCTTGATGGCCATTTCCACTCCGGCACAGAAACCGCGGGGCTGTGCAAGGATCACTCTGTCTGCCATGGCGGACATGGTACTCACGTTCCATCCACGGTCCGGCCCGCCAAGAGAGGAGATTCGGCGCCTTGAGGCCGTGTCGAGATTCCACGACAGCGTGGAAACTGGGTATCCTATGGTTCTCATGTCGTATCCGACGGTCCTTGAGGTCACCCCAGGTTCTCCTGCCGCGCTCGCAGGTTTCCAGATTGGCGAATCTTTCGTCAGTGTTAACGGAGTGTGCCCATCGGACGTTATCGAGTACCAGCAGTTGATCGACGAGTCCGATCTGTTGATCGAAAGTGAGAGGAACGGCGTCGCCCAGCGTTACGAGATCGAGAAGCGGGCGGGGGCGCCCCTTGGAATCAGACTGGATGCATCGATCTTCGACCGGGTGCAGACGTGTGACAACCATTGCGAATTCTGTTTCATTTACCAACTTCCGCCCGGCATGCGAAAGTCGCTCTATCTCAAGGACGACGACTACCGCCTGTCGTTTCTCTACGGCAACTTCACAACCCTGACGCGCTTCACAGAACTTGACCTGTCTCGGGTCGTAGAGGAGCGCCTGGGTCCGCTATATGTATCGATCCACACGACGGATCCGACGGTGCGCACGGGGATGCTGCGCAACCCACGGGGTGCGACAAGTCTGCGTTGGCTGCGCGCATTGCTCGACAACGGAACGGTGGTTCATGGGCAAATCGTGCTCTGCCCGACGGTAAACAGCGGTGATGTTCTCGAACGAACGTTGGCCGAGATTGTGGGACGCTACGCAGGGCTTGAGTCCGTCGGTATCGTGCCGCTGGGTATCTCGAAATACAACACCGAACCTGGTCTGGTTCCTCACACGAAGGAGACCGCACGGCTCGACCTCGAGATCATTAGCGCCTGGCAAGAGATTGCCCTGCAGCGCCACGGGCGGCGCCTGTTCTTCGCGTCAGACGAGCTCTACCTACTCGCTGAGGTTGAGATTCCGGTGTCGGATGCGTACGAGGAGTATGCCCAACACGAGAACGGTATCGGCATGGTCCGGGCGTTCTATGACGAGCTCGAGCGGATCGAGCACGGAACCCGGGGCGCGAAACCGCTCGTGACAGGGGAGTGGCGCTCCATTCCAGCTGCTCCGGCACTCGGCTATCGGGCAGAGAGAAGCGGCCATGATCGCCCCCGGGACTCCGGTGACGGCGATGTCGTCGTCCTAACCGGGCGGTACGGGAGTGCAGCCCTGCAGCCCGTTGTTGACCGTCTGCAGGACATCGCCGGTCGTACGATTCGTCTCCTTGAGGTTGACAACCGGTTCTTTGCAGGGAACGTGGGTGTTGCCGGTCTCATGGTCGGTGAGGACCTCGTGAGAACCCTCGAATCCGACGAGGGTCCCGCCGGGGTGTACCTCATCCCTGACGTAGCAGTGGTCGGTGATATGTTTCTCGACAACGTCTCCGTCGAGTCAGTTGCCAGGGTTGCGAAAGCACCCGTACGGATCGTGGAAACAACCGTCGTCGGTCTTCTCGAAGGAGCTGCTGCATGAGCCGTATACCAGTCGTTGCCGTTGTCGGTCGCCCAAACGTCGGGAAATCGACGCTGGTGAATCGAATCGTCGGACACAAGGCAGCCGTCGTTGATGAGCAGTCGGGTGTCACCCGGGACCGGCGCGAATTTGATGCCGAGTGGGCGGGTGTTGAGTTCCGCCTCATCGACACCGGTGGCTGGGAGGCGCGTCCCGACAAGGGAATTCCGGCTGGAATCAGGTCACAGACCGAGGTCGCTCTCGGCCTTGCCGACATGGCGATTCTCGTTACGGACTCAACGACGGACGTGAGCGACGATGACCTCGGGATCGCACGCCTCCTCCAGAAGTCGGGTCTGCCGTACGTGCTCGTCGCCAACAAGGTCGACTCACCAAGACAACAGCACAACTATGACCACCTGTGGTCACTGGGTCTCGGCCAGCCGTTTCCATTGTCGGCGCTACACGGCCGCGGAACGGGCGACTTTCTTGATGCGGTGCTCGCCGAGATACCGGATATCGATGAGGATGATCCCGATCGTGTTCCGCTGGCGTCGTTGGCGATCATGGGTCGCCCGAATGTTGGGAAGTCGACGCTGCTCAACAAGTTAGCTGGGGAAGAGCGTGTCATCGTCTCGGAGATCCCGGGTACGACGCGAGATCCTGTGAATGTCGTTGTCGATCTCGATGGCGAGCCGTTCGAGGTCGTCGACACCGCCGGTATCAAGCGTCGTACAAAGATGTCCGACGATGTCGAGTTCTACTCAACGCTGCGCGCTCGCGACGTGCTCTGGCAGTCCGATGTTGCACTGCTCGTTGTCGATGGGACAAGGGGAGCATCGCACCAGGAACAGAGGCTTGCCGAAGAGATTGTGAAGTCGGGCACCGGCCTCGTCATCTTGTTGAACAAGTGGGACATCATCGACGAGATGCAGCGTGACTTCACTGAGGACTCCGTTGCCGACCGTCTGGCGTTTGTCTCCTGGGCGCCGGTGCTGAGGTTGTCGGCGGAGACCGGGTCGCGGATCCATCGACTTCCGAAGGCAATCCGTATGGTGCTTGAGCATCGCCGCTTCCGGGTATCAACCGGTGAGGTGAACCGGAAGATGCGTGAATGGCAAGAGATGCATCCGCCTCCTGTTCGCAAGGGCAAACGTCCGCGCATTATCTACTCGGTGCAGGCAGATGTGAATCCGCCCACGTTCTTGTTGTACATCCGGGGCGGCTCCGTCGGTGAGGACTACCTGCGCTACATCGAGGGTAAGCTTCGCGCCGAATACGACTTCTCCGGCACACCGATCAGAGTCGTGGCAAAGCGCCGGGAGCGTTAATGGAGTCCGATAGCAAGACTCAGAATCCGGACCCGGCCGACGCACCGTGGCCGGTCGGATTTCTCTTGTTTGTCGGAGCCGTGGCACTGTATCTCGTGATCCGGTTTGTGGATCTGGGCATCAAACTCGTGCGAGCGATCTTCTAAGAATCACCCGGTTGCACAACCGACGGCACCACCCGACGCTGCGCTAGAATCTGTCCTCGCGGGCTGTAGCGCAGTTTGGTAGCGCACTTGGCTGGGGGCCAAGGGGTCGCCGGTTCAAATCCGGCCAGCCCGACCACGCACTACTGCGCAGCGGTGACAACCGTGTGCGGCGTCGCTACGCCGCGGGTGTCGCTGCGGGGTGTTGTTCCGCCTTCAGGATCTCGA
>BDTL01000215.1 GCA_002898115.1 bacterium BMS3Bbin02
CGCCAAGACCGACCTCACAGTCGCGTCGCGCTATGTCGACACACTCGTGGAACCCGAAACCGCAACCCTGTTCGAGGTGATCGAAGCCGAACATGATCGGTCCCTGGAACAGATTCTGCTCATCACCGGCGGAAGCGCCCTCGTCGACCGTTACCCGACGCTGCGCCACACGCTCACCGTTCGGGACCGGTACCTCGACCCGATCAGCTACCTCCAGGTGGCGCTCCTCGAACGGGCCCGTACCGCAGGGTCGGTCGATGCGGACCTTGAGCGGGCGCTCCTACTCACCGTCAACGGCTTAGCAGCAGGCCTGAGAAACACCGGCTAACAACCACCATCTCCCCGTTCTGGCGTCCATTTGGGCGATATATGGCCCAAATGGACGCCAGAACGAAGAAGAGAGGCGCCGCGATCGGGGATCTACAGCCACATTGTGATGAGTGCGGCGTCGACTGATGTCACTGTTGACCAGCTCGCCGGGATGATCCCGACGCGGTCGACGAGCACGACACGCATGCCGGCGGCTTGGGCCGCGATTGCGCCATTCACGGAGTCCTCCACCGCGACACACGAGCGCGGTTCAACTCCAAGACCCTCGGCGGCAGCGAGATAGATATCGGGCGCCGGTTTCGCGTCCGCGACCTCGTCGCCGGCAATGACGAAACCGAAGTACCGGGCAAGGTCGAACTTTGCGAGCTTCAGGTCGAGTTCTGCTCGGTTCGATGACGACGCCACGGCCAACGGCACACCCTCAGCAGCGAGAGCCCGCACCGTGTCCACCGCATCGGCGAACGGCTCCAGGCGGTCCGCCAACGCCGAGAGCAGATACTCGTCTACCGCCGCCGTGGTTTCGCCGAACGACGGGAGGTCGTGACCTCGGGCGAAATACTTGTAGGTGTCGACATTGCTCGTACCGGCAACAGCGCTGATGTCGTCGGCTGTGACCTCACCACCGCAGCGGGCCAACACATGCGCCCAGGCCTCTTCGGCGAGTGGCTCCGAGTCAACGAGCACGCCGTCACAGTCGAAGATGACACCGAAAGCGATTAGCCCTGCGCCTTGTTGCGGACCATCTCGGATACG
The DNA here is from genome assembly GCA_002898115.1 of bacterium BMS3Bbin02. Classification (GTDB taxonomy): domain Bacteria; phylum Actinomycetota; class Acidimicrobiia; order Spongiisociales; family UBA5794; genus BMS3BBIN02. The sequence goes on from BDTL01000215.1 coordinate 1,084, forward strand.
AGCCGCGGATCGGCCTTGCCCCCGGTGCGCTTCATCACCTGGCCGACAAAAAATCCGATCATCTTCATGTCACCACCGGCGAGTTTCTCAAAGGCGTCGGTGTTGTCGGCAATCACGGCGTCGACCTCAGCCTCAAGGAATCCACTGTCGGATATCTGGATAAGATCCTTCGCTTCGGCGATCTCCCGAGGCGTGCCGTCACCGGCGAGCACAGCGTTCAACACGTCCTTGGATGCTGTGGACGACAGGTCCCCGGCCGACACCATCTCCGACAGCTCAGCAACGTGTGCAGCCGACAGCGCGGTCTCGACCAAAGATTTCTCCTCCCGGCGCAGATACGCAACAACTTCCTGGGTGATCCAGATACCCGCCTGTTTTGCATTCGCACCGGCTTGCACAGCCTGGTCGAATAACCCGCCAAGAGCGGGATCGTCCGCAAGCAATTCTGCCGTGTGGGCGTCAGTGCCGAGACCAACGTACCGTGCCCTCTTTTGCGCAGGAAGCTCGGGCTGTTCCGCCTTCACTCTCTGCTGCCACGCCTCGTCGATTTCAAGTGGCAACATGTCGGGTTCCTGGAAATACCTATAGTCCTCGGATTCCTCCTTGATGCGCATCGAGATGGTGACACCCTTGTCTTCGTTCCAATGACGGGTCTCCTGGATAATCTCGCCACCCTCTTCGAGCACCCGGGTCTGGCGGTCGATCTCGAACGTGATCGCACGCTGCAAGGACCGCAACGAATTCACATTCTTGGTCTCCGTCCGGGTTCCGAACTCCGCATCGGGTCCACGACGCACCGAAACGTTCGCATCGAAACGCATCGAACCCTCTTCAAGGCGCGCATCGGAGACCCCGAGCGTCCGGACAATCCGCTGCAACTCCGCGCCGTACGCACGGGCCTGCTCCGCTGTACGAATATCAGGTTCCGTCACGATCTCGACAAGCGGTACACCCGACCGATTGAAGTCGAGCAGCGAATGGCTCGCGTCATGGATTCGCCCATCTTCGCCAACATGCCGACTCTTCCCGGTGTCCTCTTCCATGTGCACCCGGGTGATCCCAACGACGAACGGTTCACCATCGACCACGATCTCTAGCTTGCCGAATTCACACACGGGGAACGTGTACTGGCTGATCTGATAGTTCTTCGGAAGGTCGGGGTAGAAGTAGTTCTTGCGATAGAACAGGGAATCCTTGTTGATTGTCGAATCGAGGGCGGTGCCGATCTTCACGATCCCCTCAATCGCCTCTTCGTTCGGTACCGGAATCGCACCGGGCAACGCCAGACAAACCGGACACGTGTTGGTGTTCGGCGCCTCACCGAACGCGACCGCACACCCGCAGAACATCTTCGAGTTCGTCTGCAACTCGACGTGTGTTTCGATGCCGATGACGGCTTCCCACTCAGGCATTACACCGTCTCCTTCGACACAGCGAGGGATGGTCGAGCCGAAAACTCTGCCAACCTCTCCACCTCGGCCGCGACCCGGAAGAGCATCGATTCCCCAAGCGCCGGCGCCATGATCTGGAATCCAATGGGGAGACCCCGGGTGTCAACGCCGACAGGAACGGATATGGAGGGATCACCTGCAAGGTTGGACGGAATCGTGCATACATCCGAGTAGTACATCGCGATAGGGTCATCCGTCTTGGCCCCGATTTCGAACGCCGTCGTCGGGGTGGTCGGCGAAATGAGCACATCGGTCTGCTCATACGCCGTGGCGAAATCCTGGCGTACCAGTGTCCTCACCCGCTGGGCCTGGCCGTAAAACGCGTCGTAGTACCCGGCCGAAAGCGCATACGTCCCCAGTAGAATCCGCCGGGTTACCTCAGGACCGAACCCGGCCGCACGGGTCTTTGCCATCATCTCATCGGTCGTGTCAGCGGGAACCCGGTTTCCGTACCGAACACCGTCGAGACGCGCCAGGTTGGCGGAACATTCCGCGGGAGCGATCAGGTAGTAGGCCGAAAGGGCGTACTCGCTCGACGGAAGCGAAACCTCGACGACATCCGCCCCGGCATCTGAGAGTTTGTCCGCCATGGCCCGCGTCGCAGCGCGGATCTCGCTGTCGATGGCGTCGACCATCAGCTCCTTGACAATCCCCACCCGTAGCCCCTTCACGCCCTTTTCAAGACCATCGGTGAGGGTTGGATACTCCCCGCGGTACGACGTTGCATCGTGAATGTCATGACCCGCGACCCCCTCAAGGAGAAGTGCGGCGTCCTCCACGGAACGTGCGAATGGACCGATCTGATCGAGAGATGATGCGAACGCAATCAGGCCATACCGCGACACAAGGCCGTACGTCGGTTTCATGCCAACCACACCGCACAGCGCTGCCGGCTGACGAATCGAGCCGCCCGTATCGGATCCGAACGCCCCCATGGACGACCCCACGGCGACTGATCCGGCCGATCCACCCGATGATCCACCCGGTACACGATCGACGTCCCACGGGTTGCGCGACGTGCCGAACGCCGAGTTCTCTGTGGATGAGCCCATTGCAAACTCGTCGAGATTGGTCTTGCCGACAAGGACGGCTCCAGCGTTACGCAGATTGGCGACAGCGGTGCCGTCGTATGGCGGCACCCATCCTTCGAGCATCCGCGAGGAAGCTGTTGTGGCCAGACCTTTCGTGCACATATTGTCTTTGAGCGCGATCGGGATTCCCTGAAGCGGTCCAGCATCCTCTCCCGCCCTGAATGCGGCGTCGACAACCTTGGCAGTCGCAAGTGCTCCCTCACGGTCGACAGTCAGAAAGGCGTGCAGATGCGGCTCGGTGTAGGCGATCCTGGTCGCAGCGGCTTCCCAGAGATCGACTGCCGTGACATCGCCCGAGCGGAGCTGACGCCCCGCCTCAACGATCGACAGATCCGCAAGATCCGTCATGGCTCCCCCAGGATTCGAGGAACTCGGAAATACCCATCCTCGGCCTCGGGTGCCATGGCGAGCGCCTCCTCATTCGTCAATGACGACGTCACCACATCCGGACGGAATGCGTTTGTTGCAGGCAGCGGATGTGAGGTCGGCTCAACACCGTCGGTAGGGAGCGCCGAGACACGCTCGGCGTATTCAAGAATGACGCTTAGCTGCTCGCCGTATTGAGCCAACTCCTCATCGGAGAGATCAATGCGAGCGAGATGGGCGACCTTAGCGATATCAATGTCAACAGGCATGGGCGAAATGCTAGCGGCCCACAAGAAGACGGAATGTCATCCCCGGATCGACGGGTTCCTACGTGCAGGATCATCCGAGGTGTTTTCGAGTGTCATGAAGGTTCCCAACATGGTGGCGCAGAGGTTCTCCACGCCGTTTCGCACGACGAATACGTCGGCCCGGCTGACGGTGAGGCGCCGACCGGGACGGATCACCGTCCCGCGGGCGATCAGTGTCTCCCCATCCGACGGTGCCATCAGGTTGAGTTTGTACTCGACAGTCAACACCGAATCACTCGGCGCCATCAACGTAAACGACGAATAGCCGCCGGCGTTGTCCGCAATCGTGCCGACAACTCCCCCGTGGAAATAGCCGTGCTGCTGGGCAAGCTGCGCGTCGAAGGGAACCGTGATTTCGACACGACCGGGTGCGACATCGGTCAAGCTGGCCCCGAGGAACCCCATAAACCCCTGACGCGCAAAACTTCGGCGCACCCGTTCGGCATAGTCCTCGTTGCGGATCGTGAAGTTGGTCACGCGGGCTCCTCCAGTCGCGCTGCCTGAGCGTAGCGTCGAGAGTCCGGTTCGATGCCCGCCCTCTCTCGTGGATCGCTACTGCGACGCCTAACCTGACACGTCACCCGTGCGAGGATCGACACAGCGCAGACCCGGAAAACGAGCGAAGTCTCGATCCGTGGTGACCCAATCACAGCCGGTCTCAATCGCCATCGCCGCGAGATAGGCGTCCGGGATCAAATTTCCGGTCGCTGAGACCTGCTCGCAGAGTTGGGTAAACAGATCCCAGTGACGGGGTCCGGGTCGGACAGTGATCGCCTGCGGTTGGGCTCGAAGCACCGCGACAAAGTCAGAAGCGTCAGCCAACCGCGCAGGGGTCTTGAAAATCTTCGGGTGAGTAGTGATCCTCAGGAAACCACTCAGGACAATGTCCATCAACCCAAACGCACCCGGATCCGCGAGAGCGCCTTCAATGAACTGTCGACACACACCGTGATGAACCGAGTCCTCGCGGTATGCGTACACAAGAACATTGACATCAAACGACTTCACGTGCCCGCCGTGTGATCCGACTCCATGAGATCTGCCAAAGCTGCCGCATCATCGAGGTCGACGCCGGGTAACAAACCATCACCCAAGAACACCGGAAGCGCCGGTACGTTACCTGGACCTGCGCATCTCCGAGCATCAAGCCGGCGTCGGAGCGCGTCCTCGATAAAGGCGGTCAAAGTCTGCCCGGACGACGCCGCAGCAGCTTTCACCTCAATGAGGAGATCATCGTGCATTCTGATGGTTGTACGCATAGGTACAGATCTACCATCCTGACATAAGTATGTCAACCTATCTGATCGTTCCCGCCGTCGCCGTGCACGAAGCGGACTGGAACCTTTGCCCGGGACGCGCTGAAACCTGGCCACAGAAGTAGCCCACGAGACGGCTCTCCGTCTTAGCCGCCCACACCAAGACCAAACTTCATGGTCTCAAGCAACGCGTCGGCATTCTCACGGTCGAGTCCGGGCGACGGACCGCTCAAGATCGGATCCACCGGTGGCCCGGGATCGCTGATCTTGATGGCGTCGAGATGGCGCCGAATCGCATCCTCGATGAACGCGTCAGCCGTCTGCCCCGTTCGTGTAGCAGCGGCCTTGGCCTCGACGAGGAGGTCATCCTTGATCGAGATTGTTGTGCACATGCACACAGACCTATCACGCAAACACGAGTTGGTCAATCCCCACGCGACGCTCCCTCAGCGGAGACATCGAACCCAGGCACGCTCGGTAACGTTCAAGACGTCCATAGGGCCTTTCTAGAGTAGCTAAGCTCCTTCGTATGGCCTTTTCTGCATCGGCACTTCTACTTCCCGTCCCGCGCGGCAGAGACCTGCTGACGCGGCTGTTGCGGCTGTTCCTGGGGCTGACCCTCTTTGGCGTCGGAGCTGCCATGATGGTCCGCTCGGATTTGGGTCTCTCGCCCTGGAACGCGTTCCACCAGGGCGTCTCACGGCTTATCGGAATCTCGATGGGGAATGTTGTGATCCTCACCGGTGTGGCGGTCCTCTTGTTGTGGATACCACTGCGACAGCGACTGGGGTTGGGAACACTCGCCAACACCATGTGGATCGGGGTCACGATTGACTTCGTTCTCAATGTGACCCCCGAAGTCGAGAATCTCGCGGTGCAGAGCGCCCT
>BDTL01000216.1 GCA_002898115.1 bacterium BMS3Bbin02
GCATCAGTGCCTCGGCGTGTTCGTCGTATACGTCGACATCCCCGGTCATGTTCACAACTCCCGATCCCGGCAAGAGAGCTCTCACACCAAGTGTTGCAGGTCTGGCCCAACACCCGCACGTCGCGATGCCGGAGTCGAGTGTCGCCCGTGCGCCCGGTTCCTGCCTAGTCGGCCGTGGAGTCACCCGGATCGTCAGGCCAGGCATTGGTGTCCAGTGTTGACCCGGGTTCGGTGACCGGCTTGAGGTGGTCGCTTGCGGCCCTCTGCCAGTCGGTCGGACGCGGAGTCACTGAGCCGATGGCACTGGCGGCCGCTTCCTCTTCCATCGACTGCGCAAGAGCAGCCATCACGGCTGCGGCCTCGTGCGGTCCCGCACCACCGGTGATTTCGACATCACTCATCGGCAACCTCCACCAATTCGACCAAAGTGCCTGCCAATTCCTTCGGATGGACGAAGGCTATCTTTGCGCCACGTCCACCGATCCGAGGCGACTCGTCGATCAGACGGGCGCCCAACCCTTTGAGATGGTCAAGCGCTGCCAGGATATCCGGAACCGCAAACGCGACGTGATGCAATCCCTCACCCTTGCTCGCCAGGAATTTGCCGACCGGTGTGTCAACACTCAGGGGCTGCAGGAGCTGCACAAACGAGCCACCGACCGCAAGCATCGCTTCCTCGACTCCTTGTTCGACAACCACCTCACGGTATACCACCTCAATGTTGAAGAGGGTGCGGTAACCGTCGATCGCCGAATCAATGTTGTCAACGGCGATCGCGACGTGATCAAGGTTGTAGGGGAGCATGCGCCAACGATACCAGCGGCAAGTTCGAGCCTGAACCCACGTCGGCGCGTACGCACAGGCGGACCTACGAAGACCACTTGACCTCGGAAGCGATGCGCTAACCTCCTCGGTATGGGACGCATGCCAAAAGACATGCGCCAGCTCATGCAGCAGGCGCAACAAATGCAAACAGAGCTACAGCAAGCACAAGCTGAGCTCGCAGACAAAACCTACGAAGGTACCGCGGGCGGTGGAGTTGTGAAAGCCACCGTTAAGGGCTCGGGGCAGCTCGTTGCGGTCTCGTTCGACCCCTCCGTCCTCGATCCGGAAGACCCCGAAATGGCGGGCGATCTCGTGGTTGCAGCGGTGAACCAGGCGATGGCCACGGCGGCCGATGAGGCCAGTTCCGCAATGGGCGGCCTCGCAGGCGGGATGGACCTCGGCGGTCTTCTCGGCTGATGTTTGAGCCGCCGGTACAGCGGCTCATTGATGAGTTCGCACGACTTCCCGGCATTGGCCGCAAGAGCGCACAACGTCTGACTTTCCACATCCTCAATATTGACGAGGTCGATGCAACGCGTCTCTCGGATGCGATCCTCGACATGAAAGCCAGGATCAGGCTGTGCTCACAGTGTTTCAACATGACCGCTGAGGAGCTGTGTTCGGTATGTGCGGACCTGCGACGTGACCCGACTGTCCTGTGCGTCGTCGAACGTGCTCAGGACATTGCGGTCATCGAAGGAACCAACCAGTTCCGCGGTCGTTATCACGTCCTTGGCGGTTCGATTTCTCCCATTGAGGGAATTGGTCCGGACGAACTTCACATGAAGGAGCTCCTCGCCCGTCTCGACCATGAGGGCGTCACCGAGGTCATCGTGGCTACGAACCCTACGGTCGAGGGTGACATGACCGCTATGTACATCGCCCGCGCTATTAAGCCACTCGGAATCACCGTGACTCGACTGGCTAGCGGTCTACCGGTCGGTGGTGACCTCGACTACGCCGACGAGGTCACCCTCGGACGGGCCCTTTCCGGTCGCCAGGAGCTGTAACTCGGATGCGGGTTCTGGTAGTGGAACCGTTTCTGAGCGGGTCACACCAGGCCTGGGCCGAGGGATACCAACGCCATTCGCACCACGATGTCGTCATCATTAGCCATGAGGGACACTCATGGAGGTGGCGGCTCCGCGGCTCGTGGGCCACCCTCGCCGAGCAGGCTCGTGACCTCGGAGAAATCGATGCCGTAATCACCTCGTCCATGCTCGACACCGCAAAGTTCCTCGGAGCGACCCGGTTTCGACTCGGTCGCACGCCGGTGGTCCACTACATGCACGAAAACCAGCTCTCCTATCCTCTCACCGAAGGTCAACCGCCGGACGTCGAACATACTCTGACGAACTGGGGGGCGACAGTTGTTGCCGATCAGGTGTGGTTCAACTCGCAGTGGCATCTCAACACCTGGTACGACGGAATCCCCCGGTTTCTCGGCAGATACAAGGGTGACACCCATACAGAGCTCGTCGCGGCCGTCCGCACCCGGTCCCACGTGGTGCCGGTCGGCGTGGACCTCGCCCCTTTCGATGTAATCCCCCGTTCACAACACGCCCCTCCACTGATCGTCTGGAACCAGCGGTGGGAGTATGACAAGGGTCTCGACCAGCTCAGTGACGCGCTCCGGCTTCTCATGGAACGGGACGCCGACTTTCGTGTCGCCCTCCTCGGCGAAGTTCCGACCACTCCCCCTCAGACGATGACCGATCTCGTTGAGGCTCTCGGCGACCGGGTTGTCCATGCCGGATTCGCCGACCGCGACACCTATCAAAAGATTCTCCGGTCAGCCGACATCGTGGTCTCGACCGCGAACCATGAATTCTTCGGTATTGCCATCACCGAAGCGATCTACGCCGGAGCCGCACCCCTCCTCCCGAACCGAGTCGTATACCCTGAACGTATCCCTCGGAACCTCCACATGCGTGTCCTCTACGACGACACACGCGAACTCGTCGATCGGATTGTCGATCTCCTCAACGATCCATCCGAGCGGTCCGAGACGAGCGAAGCGCTCCACCGGGAGATGGAGCGCTTCGACTGGTCAGTTGTTGCCGACGACTACGACACCCGTTTGACGTCGCTCGTGGACCGATCAGTTACGGCCTGACGTCACCGATTTCCCAATCCCAGAGAACGTTGCCCGGAACAAGCGAAGTGAACGCTATCGAGAGGTCAAAGATCGACCCGGTTCCATCAC
>BDTL01000217.1 GCA_002898115.1 bacterium BMS3Bbin02
GACGACCCTCCCCCCCCACGATAGACATTTCGTATCCACCACCGAACGGATCGAAGACGAAGTCCCGAATCTCGACCCCGTTCTCAGTCTGGCACTGCACGTTGGCGAGAATCGCTTTCTCCAGTTCGTCGACTGTAACCTCGCCGTCGAGGAGGATCTCCTTCTGGAAATCAGTCGTCGATGCAACCATCGTCTCAAGCCAAGGCGGAAACTCCGGGTCGGTAGCGGTCGGCGTGCCCGAGCACGCCGCCACCACCAACAAGAAAGCCACGAAACCAACCCGCAGACGGTGACCGCTCAACATATCGTCCCGAAATCCACCGCACCTCCTTGAACACCAAGCGTACCAACCACCAAGCCTACGTTGACACAGCCGCGGGCCACGCCTACATCAACACTCAGTTAGCTTGCTCCTGGGCCGACTGACGACACTCACCGTATATACGGCGATCTGCCCCCACAAGGTCTTGCATGACCTCTCGTGTTGCACCCTCGGGCACCTCAAACCCTTTCTCACGCATACACTGCGCCGTCCGCGCCAACTCTGCGCTCAGCTCCTCAGGAGTCGGCTGATTCTGAAACCCGAACACACTTCCAACGGCTATCGAGTACTCATTCATACACCTACTCTCGATGGCGTCGAGCGCCTCCAACTCAGCCTCGGTACGGGGTACTTCCCCAGCCGCGACAGACATGCCCCACTCACCACTTTCGGAGTCGAATTCAAAGTCCGTTACGGGCACCCCGCTCTCGCCCATACACTGCACCGTCGCAAGGACCGCCTTTTCTAACTCGTCAATCGTGACCTCACCGTCACTGAGGATCTCCTTCTGGAAGTCAGTCGTCGACGCAACCAGCGTCTCAAGCCACGGCGGAAACTCCGTGTTGGTGGCGGCGGGCGTACCCGAGCACACCGCCGCCACCAACACAAGAACCAGAAGGCCGGTACGTCCGCGGAGTCCGATCAATAGATCTTCCAAACTGCGGGCGACGGGCCACCCCACACCGTGTGGCGGGTCCAGTTGAACACGTCAAACGCCCAGGACCGCTCGACATAACCGCTATACCCGTACCATGATTTGACAGTCCAGGACCCGTCGACCTTGATGTTCGCCTCGACCTTCACCATGTAACAGGGTCCGGAGTTGACCTGCGTGGTTGTCCACACAACATCGCCAAAGTAGTCGTGGTAGCCGTCGTATGTGCAGGTCCCGTTCCCGCCGGCGATTTTGTGAACGTTGCCGGCGGAAGCCGGCGTTACGGTTGTGGTCATCAGGGCGACGACCAGGAGTAGAGGGCGACGACCAGGAGTAGGTAGATGATTCTTCGCATGTGCATTCCCTTCTTCGGTTGGTCCGGACCGTCGCGCACACCGAACCAAGACCCGATAAGAATAAGGATATCGACCCGGTGTCCCCTTGTGGGGGGAGGTCGCGAAATATTTCCTTGTCACCGTTCCTTGAGCAGCGTCGCAATGTGAGGGCGCGACAGCAGCGCGTATGCGAACGGACCTGCGATGAGTGCGAACGCCACTCCCGACGAGGCCGTCAGTAGGCCAATGACGGTCTGGTCCAGTCGGAGGCTGTCGAACAATCGCACCCCGACCGCCGCACCCCACAGCACACCGACGATCGATCCGGCAGCGGCTACCACGGCGGTCTCGATCCAACCAAGCCGATACAGGTCGAGCGTGGACATGCCCAACGATCGGTACAGTCCGAGCTCGGAGCGACGGAACCACACACCGATCCAGAGAATGAGCGCAAGCAGAGCACCGCCGGGAAACCACAACGACCGCGTGTTGCGCTCGACAAGGCTGCGCAGCGGATCACGGGTGAACTCACCCGTCGGCACGAGTGATCGAATGCCGATGCTCAACTCGTCCTTATCGAACCAGGAGAGCAGCTCACCCTTGGCGGTGGGCTTCGCCTGAGCAATGAACTCGACCCAGCATTCATCGCCGCCACCAGCAGCAACGCTCGGAACCATGACCCAACGACTTGCAGCTTCATACCGCGCCGACACGTCAGCAACCGCCGCTATTTCCACGACGCCGTCGATCCCACGGGGTTCGACCACGACATCGGCGGCGAGACCGAGCTCGTCCGCCGCCGCCTGTCCTAGTAAGAACCTGCTGTTCGGCCCCGACGACACCGGCGATATGTCCCGGACCCAAACATCCAGCAGGCGACCCGATACTTCGACCGTTTGGAACCGCACACCCGGAGCGGTCGAGAAGATGGTTTGCTCCACCCGGCGCAGACCCCCTGCGGCGATCACATGGTCGAGCCGGTTGAGTTCGGCACAGCGGTCAAGCTGGAGCGTCCCGTCCTCGACACCGACCACAAAGACGTTGAGACCGCGTTCGGTGAATGCCTGCTGGTCCCGGATGATGCCATCAACGAACGACACCTCCGCCAGAAACAGACCGGCGACAACTCCGGCGAAGGCAGCAATGACGACCAACCCGCGCATGCCGGAGCTGATGATGTTGCGAACCCCTTCGCCGATCAATGTCCGAACATTCCACATCGCTATCGCACCGACAGTTGGCCGTCGCGAAGTTCGATCACCCGGTCCATGCGCTCGGCAACCTCGGGGTCATGCGTTGCAACAATGAGAGACGAACCCTGTTCACGGGCAGCCAGGAGAGCATCGAGGACACGAGATGTCGTAGCCGAGTCGAGCTGACCCGAGGGTTCGTCCGCAAGGATGAATCGCGGCCTGCCACACAACGCGCGCGCAATGCACACTCGTTGCAGCTCGCCGCCGGACAAAGTTTGCACGGTCCGGCGTGATAGCCCGGAGAGGCCAACCATCACGAGCGACTTCTCCGCTTGGACGTACGCGCTGGAACGCTGCACTCCCTGCCCGAGCAACGCCAACGCAGCGTTGTCACGAACGGACCTGCGGGCGAGCACATTCGTAGTCTGGGACACCCACGCAAAGTCGCGAGATCGCAACACCCTCCGAACTCGCCCACCGGGAACTCCCTCCCCGTCGAGCAATACGTCGCCGGATGTCGGGGGCATGAGCAGACCCAGAATCGAAAGCAGCGTCGTCTTTCCGGAACCCGACGGCCCCATGATTGCTACTGTCTCACCGTCACCCAGTTCCAAAGAAACATCGTGTAACACCGGTCCCGCGTTCGTGCGGTAGGTGTGGGTGACGTCCCGGACTGCTAACGACATGCCCACTCATCCAAGATCTCGATCGGGTTGACGAGTACGTTATCGCCAGGTTCCACCCCCGCCCCGACAAACGCCACGCCGGCGGTTGCCCTCGCCAACTCGACCGGGAACACCGAGAACCCGTCACCGTCCACTTTCCACACGCACACACCCCCGGTCCCGTCCGCTATCACCGCAGACGTCGGGACTGTCGCGACCTCCATGGAGGAGGTCGCCGTGACGAACCCATCCACCGACTCGACCTCGGCGCTCACGGCGAGCGACGCCGCTACCGAACCGAGATCGATAACGGCAAGCCCACGGGAGAGAGCGATGGTGTCACCCTCGGATGGGGCGAACACAAGGTCACCCGACACCGGCACTGTTTGACCCTCGCGTACCCCCACCAGCGCAGTCGAGAGTGAGCTCGGGCTGGTCACTACCGGCGAGCCAACCCCAGGGGCTACGTCATCGACCGCAACGAGCATCGCATCAACAACGAACGGCTCGCCCGGCAACCAGAGAATGAGTTGCGGCAGGAAAACTCCACTCGGATCCGGGTCCCCCAATGACGTGCGCCACGCCTTGACGGCGCGGTCTGTTCGGTAGCCATATGTCCCGGTGATATCTTCGGCGAAGAAACCGGCCTCTGTGAGGTAGCCCTGAAGCCACTCTACGTCAGGACCCTTGTCGCCCCGGTCGAGAGTCCTGACCATCGGTTCCGGTGTCGCGAGAGCGATCCTATCGATACCATCGACAGCCAGGATGATGTCGCCGCTGATGATCGTATCGCCGCCCTCGACGGCGATACGCGTCACCCGTCCGTCGAATCCGGGCGATTTGAGCGTCGGGCCATCCATCCATGAAAGCGCGATGGTGGCAGCAGCCCTCGTATCGACGCTGCGCGTGCCGGCTTCGGTCACGATCGGGACCGGGCCGTCGGTGATGCCTTCCAGGGTGTCTGGGCGCGATTGTGCGCCGATCAGGAAGGCGACCGGGCCGAGAAACGCAACCGTTGCGAATACCGTCCCGACTACCACTCCGACGAGTCCTCGGTTGCGTTCGGCCATACACCCATAGTAGCCAACAACGGTTCATGGGCGGGTTTCGACTCTCTCAAACCGTTTTCGTGACGCTGGAGCAGGATTATTCCCCTCGAGCGTCACGAAAACGGTTCAAGTGTCGCTATCGCAGAGAGATATCCCGTGACAGTACGTCGCCCATTGTTTCGCGGCGCATGAGGAGACGAGATTCTCCGTCTGAGACCAGGACCGCAGCGGGTCTGGTGAGCTGGTTGTAGTTCGATGCCATCGAGGCGGTGTACGCCCCGGTCGCGGCCACGGCAAGAATGTCGCCCGGGGCGATGTCTTCGGGAAGGGGGGCCCGCTCACGCACCAGGTCGCCGCTCTCGCAGTGTTTCCCGACGACAGTCATCGGCACCATCGTGTCTGACCCGTTGCGGTTCGCCAGGATGACCTCATGCTCGGCCTGGTACAGCGCCGGGCGGATGTTGTCACTCATGCCGCCGTCCACAGAAACCCAGGTCCGCAACCCGGGGAGCTTCTTCACGGTACCGACCGTGTACAGCGTGACCGTCGAGGGACCGATCAAGGCCCGACCCGGCTCGACGAACAGAGCCACTTCGGGATATCCGAGTCGGCCGCAAGCCGCCTCAAGCGCTGACTTCACCGCATCGCCATACCGACCGACGCCCACCGGATGATCCTCGTGGGTGTAGCGAATGCCCATCCCGCCACCAACATTCATCTCGGTCAGCGTGATCCCATGCGCGGTGCGCCACGACGCCAGCAGCCCGATCAGCGTGTCGACGTTGGCGACGAGCGGATCGGTCCCGAAGATCTGGGAACCGATGTGGGCATGGATACCGACAACTTCGACATGGTCGAGCCCGAGAGCCACTGTGATGGCTTCCTCGGCAAGGCCAAGGGCGATGGAGAAACCGAACTTCGAATCGTCATGTCCGGTGCGCACGTACTCGTGGGTGTGGGCATCAATGCCGGGTGTAATGCGAAGCCAGCACGTCACCTGCTGACTGCGTTCGGCGCCGATCGCCTCAATCCGATGGAGCTCTTCGATCGAATCTGCCACGATACGAGCTACACCGCAGTCAACCGCATGCTCGATTTCGTCCACCGACTTGTTGTTCCCATGGAACACCACATGTTCCATCGGAACACCGGCGTGTTGGGTGGTTTGGAGTTCCCCACCGGACACAACATCAATCCACAAACCCTCTTCGTCAGCAATTTGAAGCACGCCGGTTGTACACCACGCCTTTGATGCGTACGCGATCGTGGCACCTCGGAACGCGTGTCTGTAGGCGCGGCAGCGAGCACGGAAGTCGTCCTCGTCCGTGACAAGCAGGGGCGATCCGTATTCGGCGAGCAGGTCCTCGACGAGGATCCCACCGACCGACACGCGACCCTCGGTATCCCGATCGATGTTTACCGGCCACGGTGAAGTAATCACATCCGCTCCGGTGCTTCAATGCCCAACACCTCGAGGAGGTGACCAAGGGCGTTTCGTGTGTGTGCAACGAGTCCGACCCAGCCGGCACGACGGCCGAGATCATCCTCGGTAAGCACATGGCAAACCTCATAGAAGCGGTTGTAGGACGCGACGAGCTCATATGCGTATTCAGCAATGTAGTTCGGGGCACGGAGTTCCGCGGCCCGTTCGATGACTTCCGGGAACCTTGCAAGTTCCAGGATGAGAGCTCGTTCGGGCTCATACGTTGGCGGAACGACGGCGCCGGGATCGACACTGAGGTCCGCCGCGTTGCGCAAGAGCGAAGACATGCGGACCGTTCCATAGAGAAGATATGGGCCGGTCTTACCGTCGAATGACGTGAACCGGTCCATGTCAAAGATGTAGTTCGACTCACGGTGATTCGAAAGGTCACCGAATTTTACGGCAGCAAGACCCACCATGTGGGCGATCGAGAGACGTTCCTCCTGTGGATAGCCAGCAGCCAGATCGCGTGCGTCCATCTTGTCGAGGCTGAGGGCGGCGGCGTCCTCGAGCATCGAACGCAGCGTCTTCACGCCCCCGGTGCGAGTCTGGAACGGTTTGCCGTTCGGCCCGTTGACCGTACCGTTGCCGGCGTGCTCAAGAACGATCTCCGGGCCGGCGATTCCGGTGATGCGGGCCGCTCGGAAAACCTGCTCGAAGTGGAGTGACTGGCGAATGTCCACCACGTAGATCATCTCGACGATGCCGAGCGATTCGATGCGATCCTGGATGGTTGCGAGATCCCATGTCGAGTAGAGCGTTGCGCCGTCGGACTTCGCAAGGATCAGCGGCGGGATATCGCGATTGTCGTCCTCGGTCTGCACGCGGATGATCAACGAGCCGTCCGACTCTTCTGCGTATCCGTCAGCGACGAGCTTCTTGATGAGCGGCGCGAGCAGATCGTTGATATCCGACTCACCGTGCCAGAGTTCGAACTCGACCCCGAGTTCGTCATAGTTCTCTTTGATTGCCGCGATCGATACGTTACGGAAATGTTGCCACAGCGCCCGATACCCGGGACGTCCGTTCTGGAGCTGCAGGGTGGCCCTGCGAGCCCGCTCGGCGGCGTCCGGGTCGTCCTTGCAGCGCTGCGAAGCCGCGGGATAGATCTCCTCGAGCTCGTCAATCGTGACCGGAGACTCGTCGGGATACGGCCCCGAGAAACCTTCGTCAAAATAGGGAAGCTCGGGCATCCTGGCCTCGACTTCGACGATGAGTTGTCCCATCGGAGTCCCCCAGTCACCAAGATGGACATCACCGATGACGTCGTGACCCTGAAACCTCAACAACCTCTTGATTGACTCGCCGATGATCGCGGGACGCAGGTGCCCGACGTGGAGCGGCTTAGCGACGTTCGGACCGCCGTAGTCAACGAGAATTGACCGGGGCTCGACGCCACGAAGACCCATCCGGCCGCCCGCGATGACACCCTCGGTATAGGCAGCGAGGGCGGCGTCGGTCAGTGTCAGGTTGATGAACCCGGGACCGGCTATCGAAGCCGATCCTATTCGTTCGTCCTGGTCGATTTGATCGATGACGTCCTGGGCAATGTCTCGTGGGCTGCGGCCCGCCGGTTTAGCGGCCGGAAGCGCACCGTTGCATTGGAACTGTGCCAGCTCGGGGCGTTGGGAAACCACAACCTCGCCATACGAAGCATCGAGTCCCAAGGCGACGAATGCTTGAGAAACAAGATCAGTGAGTTCGGTGATGAGAGACATCGGAACCAGCCTGCAGGGAGCGAAGTGGTCGCAAGGATAGGCGTTCCGGATGGAGGCTCGATCTACCCTCTACGGGGACGGCACATCGGTCTGCGTGTCGACGTCGATGAGGTCGGATTTCACCAACGGCACCTTGACGACATTTTCGTATCCTGAGCGCAGCAGCTCGCGCGCACCCTGGTCGCCGGAGAGCTCCATCAGCCGACCAAACCACGACCGTGGAAACACGGTCGGGTGGGACGGCGATCCCCGAAACGTCGCTTGCACGACCGCCACCGGATCGACATCCGACGCCGCAATGACGGCCGATGCGTCCTCGGAGTCGAGGCCGAGCGTGTCCCCCATCACGACCGCACATCGCTCCACGATCGGATCGCCGGCTACCGCGGCGACGCCCGCCACCAGCGATGCGGCCATACCGGATTTCCATTCCGAACAGACCACCATGTCTATGCCATCGGGGATCGACTGTCGAATACTGTCGGCTTCAGCACCGAGCACGACAACGATGCGACCCGGCGCCCAGGTCCCCACCCCGTCGATGACCCGGTTCAGCAACGTTTCGCCGCTGATGTCGGCGAGTTGCTTCGCTGATCCGAATCGCTTCGAGCCGCCGGCGGCGAGGATCACAACAACGAGATCAGAGCTAGGGGTCACAACCCGATAACCTCCTCAGGCGTCTTTCCGACAACTCGCAGATAGTTCTCAGGATCGGTGGCACTTTCGGTATTGATCACGATAACGGTGGAGTCGGGTCCTAGGCCCACGTCGGCAAGTTTTCCGGCTCGGGCGATCGCAAGTAACGCACCGAGCCCGGACGAGCCGGTCTCACCGGAAACAAGTCCGTTGGCGGCGTAGGTGCGCATAGCTTCGTAGGCGTCCTCATCGTCGATGCCGACCATCCAGTCGAGACCGTCCCGCAGCACCGGGAACGCCAGCGGCGACACAGTCCCACAGTTGAGGCCGACCATGTGAGAGACAAACGGACCCGGTAGCGTCACGATCTCGTTCACTTCGACCGCGGCCATCACGCAGTTGGCGTCCGACGGTTCCACACCGACGATTGTCGGACTGTCCGGTCTCGTCTTGAAATACGTCACCACGGCAGCTCCGAGCGCACCAACACCGAGTTGGACGAACACCGCGTCGGGTTCGACACCGAGTTCGGCGAGCTGGACACCGATCTCAGTCATGATGGTCGAATAGCCGTCAGCGACCCAGGTCGGCACATCCTCATACCCTTCCCATGACGTATCGGAGATTACGAGGGTGTGGTCATCTGCTTCCAGTGCCGAGATCGCGACCGCATCGTCATACGTACCGTCGACGACCGTAACCGTCGCGCCCTCCGATTCGATACTGGCGATCCTTGCATCCGCAGTGCCGATCGGAACCCAGATCGATGCGCTAAATCCCATCCGTCGCGCCATTGACGCAACCGCTCGACCGTGATTCCCATCGGTCGCCGCTGCGAGCCTCAGCGGAAGGAGCGGCGCCCAGGCTGCGGCGAGCTCGTCGAAGGTGTCCCATACGGGTTCCTGACCTGCCAGATCACACACGGCACGGTAGATCGCCCACGAGGCGCCAAGCATCTTGAACGCCGGCAGACCATATCGCTCGGCTTCGTGTTTCACGAGGAGCCGTCCGATGCCGATCTCCGAAGCCACTCTGGGTAGATCCACAAGATCGGTCGTGGCGTAACCATCGAGACGTTTGTGGAATTCGAGGATTCGCGGATCGGACTCGAACGGTGAATCCACCTGTTCCAACACTCGTTCGTTCCTCTTCAGAATCATTCGTTCCCTCTCGCCTACAGGATTCTCTCGGGCAGCCGCAGTCGCGGACTTGTCCCGGCGCCAGCCTAGCTTTACACTTTGTCAAGTGCATTACCAGCGGCTGTGATGTGCGAACCTCCCCCGCGAGCAGAGGGCGATGCCCCACGAGAACAAGAAGGACGGGCACGATGAGCAAAGTTGTACGGGCGGCACTAGTCCAAGCTGAATGGACCGGTGACCGCGACTCAATGGTCGAAAAGAACATCGGGTATGCCCACGACGCTGCGAACCAGGGATCACAGGTCATCTGCTTCCAGGAAATCTTCAACGCCCCGTACTTCTGCAACAAGCAGGAGAACCAGTACTTCGACACTGCTGAAGCGATCCCTGACGGACCAACGGTCCAGGCCATGATCAAGGTTGCCAAGGAGACCGGTATGGTCGTTCTCGTCCCGATCTTCGAGAGAGTCGACGAGGGCACGTTCTACAACACCACCGCCTTCATCAATCCGGACGGAGAGTTCCTCGGGATCTACCGCAAGACGCACATCCCCCAGGTTGAGGGTTTCTGGGAGAAGTTCTACTTCCGCCCGGGCAACACGGGTTACCCGGTGTTCGACACCGCCGTCGGACGCATCGCCGCCTACATTTGTTACGACCGCCACTTCCCCGAGGGTTGGCGCGCCCTCGGTCTCAACGGCGCTCGCATCGTGTTCAACCCGTCGGCGACAACACGAGGACATTCCAAACACCTTTGGCAGGTCGAGCAACCTGCAGCCGCGGTTGCGAACGAGTACTTCGTCGGCGCCATAAACCGAATTGGGAGCGAAGACCTCGAAGGCACCGACTACTACGGCACGTCCTACTTTGTGAACCCGCGGGGCGAGATTATCGGGAACGTCGCTTCCGACACCGAGGACGAAGTCGTGGTGCGAGACCTCGACATGAGTTTGATCGAAGAGGTCCGACGTCATTGGGCGTTTTATCGGGACCGCCGACCCGAGACGTACGACTCGATTTCGGCGCGTTAGGAGTCTGCCGATGAACACGCTTGCGCAGAGCCGCACCTCCGACGATCATTGATGCAATGGAGACCACTGAGACCACAGGAGACACGCTTACGGGCGAGTTCATCATCGAGCCGTTCGTTCCGGGCGAGCTGGGGGAACACGTCATGGCCGGTATCGAAGCAGCCAAGCGAACCGGCGTCACTGTTGACGTTGGCCCGTTCGGAACGACAGTGACCGGTGAACGAGCCGCCGTGCTGGAAAGCATCAACGCTCTCCTGCCTGCTGCACTCGACTCGGGCGCTACTCGGCTGACACTGACGATCGAGACCCGGTCGTGACACCCGACCATCCGCTTGTAGAAGCGGTCAGCCCTATTGCGGAAGCGTTGGGAGCGGAGATACTCCCACCGGATCAGTCCCAACCCGGGGATATCCCGCTGCGATGGGATGGAACCGATATCGCCGTGATTCGCCTTACCGGACTCGAGGGCGCCCTCGACCACATGATCGCCAGTATTGAAACAGAGCTCGGGGCGCCCCTCGCCGAGATGTCCCGCGAAAAAAAGCAGCAGGCCGTCGGGATTCTGGAGTCGCGGGGTGCGTTTCGCATGAGGAAGTCGATCGACGATGTAGCCGACCGGATGCAGGTGAGTCGTATCACGGTCTACAACTACCTCAACACGGTAAACAAGACCTAACTCTCCCTGTTCTGGCGTCCATTTGGGCGATATATCGCCCAAATGGACGCCAGAACAGGAATATCAGTCGATGCCGGCCGCTCGCAGGTGCTTTCGGACAAGGTCAGGAGTCAGCGGAAACTCGTCGATCCAGACACCGGTCGCGTCATGAACCGCGGCGATCACCGCCGGGGCACACGGAATCATCGGCATTTCGGCAATACCTCGAATCCCCCACGGTCCCTGCGGATCGGGAAGCTCCAGATTCACAACCTCGAGCGTCCGTGGAATATCAGCAACACCTGGAATCAGATATCCGCTAAAGCGCGGATTGACGATACGGCCATCCTCAACGACGAGCCGCTCCGTCAACGTGTACCCGAGTGCCTGGACAACGGCACCCTCGATCTGACCCTCCGCCAACACCGGATTGACCACACGGCCGGCGTCCGTCACACACACCATCCGGAGAATCTCGATGTGACCGGTTTCGACATCGATCGCGAGCTCGACGGCCTCGGCAACATACCCGCAGGTAATAAACGGAGCTCCGACACCCGTGTCGGGATCGATCGCCTCCGATGCAGGCGGCTCGTACCGGTAGTGCCCGCGGGCCGGTCTCTCCCCGTCCCCCCAGGCCTTCTGGGCAACGGCCGCCGCCTCGCCGATTGCATGACCCGCCATCCACGTCAACCGAGAAGCGGACGCCGACCCAGAGTCACCCGACGTTGCGGTATCGGACATCTCCCGGCTGACCTTCTCAACGGACAAACCGAGCGCGTCGGCAGCCATCTGGGCGAACACCGTATGAGCGCCCTGACCGACATCTGCCCCGGCATGAAACACCGTTGCGGAGTCGTAGTCATCGGTCTCACCGAATAGTTCAATCGTTGCTTCACACCGTTCCGGGAAACCGAAGGAAAACCCAACATTCTTGAAACCGATTCCGAGACCGGTTCCCGTCCTAATCGCGGCGTCGGTCGGCGGCAACGAGGCAAAAGGAGCCAGGTCGCGCTCGGCAGGAGATTCACTCCAGGCGTCGGTCCTCGCGGCGCACTCCTCGAGCACCTGATCCATGGTGATCCCGATCGGGAGCGGCCTCGATGTGATCGTTGGATCACCTTCCCCGAGGAGGTTACGACGGCG